>NZ_JAHGAH010000174.1:0-15503 GCF_030248475.1 Vibrio sp. D173a | reverse complement strand
TCCTCCTACTCGATTTTTGAATGTCATATTTATCAATAGGTTCATGGTTTGTTGGAAATGTGATGAATATAGAGTATTTGCACTTTAATTAACAAAAATGTCACATCCAGAAATGTAATTGTCATAACTAGCTTCTAACTTAATGTTTTTTAGAGTAATTAGCCAAACAAACCCAATACCAAAATTGGCCTGTTACTTAGCGTAGGAAAACGCGCATCGATAAGAACACAATAACAAAGGAAGTTACTATGTCATTGTCTCGCCGAGATTTTATAAAAGTCGTCTCTTCAGGAGCCGTTGCTACCACACTAACTGCATGTGGGAGTGATGAAAAAAATACAGTCACCGCTGCCTCATTCGAACATGGTGTCGCCAGTGGTGACCCAACACAAACTCAAGTAATCATCTGGACACGCGTGACTACGGAAGCGAGTTATGTCGATGTCTCTTGGCAGGTGTCTGCAACGGAAGACTTTTCTAGCATCGAACAAAGTGGCACTTTTACCACAGATACCAGCCGCGATTTTACGGTCAAAGTCGATGTGCAAAACCTTAATCCAAGCTCCCAGTACTACTACCGATTCATGGTGGGAGAAAATACGAGCATCGTTGGTATGACACAGACCTTACCGGAAGGCAGCGTGAGCAAAGCGTCTATGGCAGTCGTGTCTTGCGCAAATTATCCGGCGGGGTATTTCAACGTCTACAAAGAGATTCTTTCACAGCATCAAAAGGAAGCGTTTGATGTGGTTTTGCATCTCGGTGATTACATTTATGAATACGGTGCTGGGGGTTATGCCAGTGAGGATGCGGCAGCATTGGGACGTGAGCCAAGCAAGGGCACCGAATGTATTACGTTAGATGACTACCGAAAGCGCTACGCTCAATATCGCCAAGATGAAGATCTCCAAGCCCTGCATGCAGCATTACCGATGATCGCAATCTGGGATGACCACGAGTTAGCCAATGATGCGTGGAAGGAAGGGGCGGAAAACCACCAAGACAACGAAGGCAGTTTTAATGATAGACGTGCCGCGGCGGCAGCGGCTTGGACTGAGTGGCTTCCTGTGCGAGAAAATACCTTTTCAAATATGCTGATTTATCGTCAGTTTGCCTTTGGTGATTTGATCAATTTGATGATGCTCGATACTCGATTGGTAGGCCGTGACCAGCCATTGGATTATTTTTCTCTCGATGCTCCTACTATGGAAGCGATTGGTGGATTAGTTGCGCAGTCTCGCAGTACAGAACGAGAACTACTTGGTACAGAGCAGCTCGCTTGGTTAATCAATGCGTTTAATCAAGAAGCAAAATGGAATGTGCTTGGGCAGCAGGTGCTTATGTCGAGAATGGAGCTACCTAGCTCGGTGATGTTGGCGATTTTCCAACTCTTTACGGCGACGGATGAGCAGAAAATGGACGCGCTGCTAGCAGTGAATAATGCGATCGCCAGTTATCTTGCTGATCCAAGTTCGGACACCGTAAAGTTGCCATACAACCTAGACGCTTGGGATGGCTATTACGTGGAACGTGAGCGTGTTTATGAAATCGTTAAAGCAAGCTCAGGCAATTTTGTTTGCTTAGCTGGTGATACGCACAATGCGTGGACCAGTGAACTGAAGGATGTGTCAAACAACCCTGTTGGTGTCGAGTTCGCGACAAGTTCGGTCAGCTCTCCGGGCTTGGAAGAATATTTAGCTTTGGAGCCCGTCGCCATTGCTCAAATGGAATATACATTGCCAAATCTAGTTTCTGAACTGCAATGGACAGACATCAAGCAACGTGGCTTTATGCGTGTCACCTTTACACCTGAGAAAGCAGAGTCAACGTGGTATATGTTATCTACGATTAAAGATAGAAACTATCAAGTAACCAAAAAAGTGGCATCCACATCGGATGGGTTGACGCTTGATATAGAGTAGGGGACGACTCGTCGCTTTGTTCAAAACATAAAAAAGTCCGCACTTGTGCGGACTTTTCGTTTGGTTAATTTAACCGTTCAATACTGAGTGCTACTTCAGTCGATCAAACCGTATTCTTTGCTCAAAATTTCGATGATTTCAGCTTTTGGATCGTTGCTCAACTTGATTGGTTGGCCCGTTATCTTCTCTGCAATACCGATGTAAGTGCGTGAGATGTCCATCAAAGATTCTACTGGCAGTTCGTTATCACGAGCAAGCGCTTCACGTTCTGGCATGCGCTCTTTGTTTAGTAGAATATCAGGATCTGGGAAGTGGCTTAGCAAGAACTGACGGAAACCTTCTTTAGAGTTTTCAACGATGTTGCCCGCTTGGTATTCTTTCGTATCCCAAATACGTGACGAATCCGGCGTACCGACTTCATCCATATAAATAAGCTTTTCGTTACAGGCAGCATCGTGTACATAGCCAAATTCAAACTTGGTATCCACAAAAGTTTGGTCAATCGCTTCGAGTGCATTGCTGATAACGTTAAAGCCTTCTTTTAATAGCTTCTCGTACTGCGCGATGTCTTCTGCGTTTGAAAAGTTAAAGGCTTCGAAGTTGTCTACGATGTTCTGGCGAGTAATGTTGACATCATCCGCTTCAGGAACGCCAGGAATGCCTTTCAAAATACCTTTGGTCGAAGGCGTCATGAGCAATTCAGGCAGTGCTTTATCTTTCTCAAGACCTTCAGGAAGTTCAATACCACAGAATTCACGTTCGCCATTTGCGTAGGCACGCCACATAGAGCCCGTGATGTATTTACGGCAGATTGCTTCAATCTTAACTGGTTTCGCTTTTTGTACGATCCAAACGAATGGGTGAGGGATATCCAAGATGTGGCTATTAGCAAGGCCGTTATCTTTAAACAATTTGAACCAGTGGTTAGAGATTGCGTTCAATGCAGCGCCTTTCCCCGGAACGCCTTTTAGTCCACCTTCGCCGTGCCAGATACAATCGAAGGCTGATATACGATCACTGATCACCATGATAGCCAGTGGCGCGTCAGGTGCGACATCGTATCCTTTTTCTTTGATCAGTCGTGCGCTGTCTTCTTCAGTTAACCAGTAAACAGAGCGGACTTTTCCGCTGTGAACAGGCTTGTGGGTGCGAATTGGCAGGTCGTCATTGACGTCAAGTACTTGATTTGCAAGGCTCATTGCGACATTCCTATCATCTTAATCAAACGTCATAAAGAGAAGATATTCAGCGAGAAGTATGCGCTGAATAAATCGAATGAAGGCATCATACCAGAACTATTTTAACTCGCCAGAGAAAAAGCAAACGTTTGCCATAAAGGGTTCTGCAAAGAATGAGATAGCCAGAGTGAAAAGTGTGCTTTCTTATTTAAGGAGGGCATTAAAAGAGATGATCTCCACATTTTGGTCAAAGCGATCATCATCGAATACTGCTCTATTGTTTTATTTGCCAAGTTAGCAACCAATTCTTTCTAGCGAGTAGTTAACCTTTCATATTCATTGCTGATTAATAAAGTGAAAAGTCATTTTATTTCTAAGCAACATAATTTTTTTAAAAGAATAAGGCTTGATTCGTATATATGATTAATGACTTATCAAGAACATCACTTTAATTAAATTAGTTTTTTTTAATTTAGAGTTTTCTTATTTAAGTCGGTTGGGTGATTTTGATTTTATAGAACCATAGAAAGATCAAATGTTAATAAATGTTTTTGTTACTTTTTGAGTGATTTTTATTGATATATTCATAAATAATTTTTACTTGTAAAATCGATTTCGTAATTGTTTTTATGGAAATTATACGATCCTCTTACATTTTCATGACAAATTGGCTTGTTTTTTTATAAAATCATTGTAGGTTGGCGTTTATTTATTAATTAAATTCAGGTCAAATGCTTTTTATTTCGCGATAGAATGAGAGTTAGCTTCTAAAAGCCAATTGATATTAAGCGATTCTTGTCTTTTAAGACCTATGGTTAGAATGTTTAGTTGTCAGATTATATTAACAAGATGATGTAAGGAAAATAAAGTGAAGAAGGTGTTGTTAGTTGCACTATTATTTGTATCGTTGCCAGCGTTATCTGGGGCATTTTCTAGTGCGGCTGTGCCGACAAGAGTCGATATAGAGAGGGGAAATGGCTTTATGGTAATTTCGGTAATCCAATGAACTGCACAAGAGAAAACAGATTTTTTATTCAAAAAACACATCCACAGTATAGCGAAATCTATTCAACTGTTTTAGCAGCGTTTACTGCACAGAAAAAGATACGACTATATTCTCACACTTGCGCTCCTGTTGGTTGGTACTCTCGACCTGAAGTTACATATAACACTGTTACTCCAGCTGGAACGGTGTATATCCTTAATTAGAGCCTACTCATAAGAGTTAGGTGTATTCATTCAATGTGTGAGAAAGTTTATGAGAAAATCTCTAATTGCCATTTTATTATCAGGTATATCATTTGCAAGTTATGGCAAATATACCTGTGTCTGTGAAGTTAAAGGGTTGAGTATAGCCCCTCAGACAGGCGATGTGTTGGTTGAAAAGTTAGGCCCCTTGAATTGGCCTAGGTTGTGTAGAGTTGGTGGAGACTACAACGGAATAAGTCAAGAGACGTGCAGATCCATTTATTCCACGCTGCTGACCGCGCAAACAACCAACAAGGAGGTCACGCTCTGGTTCAACGACCGTGGGGATTGTACCGATTCAAGCCATAAACCATGGGACTGGCTAACAGGTTGGTATTTTGGGCCAAGGCTCAATGACTGAGTATTTGAACGTTAAATTTGGAAAAACAACATGAAGAAAATCTTATTACTACTTTTATTATTTCCTTTCACAGTAAACGCAAAGTACACAGCAAATTTTAGAGGTGAAGTGAAAGCGGTGCTAACTTACCCGGGAAGCACCGCTATTCTGATTCGAGTTGAAGGTATGCCTACCTCGCATCCTAAGTGCACCAATACTGACTATATGGCTATTGACCCAGCAATATCGTCAGAGTCTCGTCAACTCATTATGTCCAGATTGTTACTGGCTTACTCAACCAAAGAAAAGATTAACATTGGGTATGACAAAGACAGTAATACAGATTCTTGCTCTCATGGAAATCGAATGAAAGTGCATCGAGTTGGCTAGATAATCTGTACTCAAATTATGTACGAGCACCGTGTATGAATAGAAGTAATTGCGGCCAAAATTTAAAATAGAGGAGATATCACATGAGAACTTGGTCTTTAATATTGAGTATGACATTAACAATGCTTACATCCTTTCAATCTTTTGCAGCACCGGGGTGGTCAGGTAAATCTAAAATTTCCAGTATCTATGCACTTAATGAAACACAAGCACTCGTTAAACTCGCAAATTTCCGAAATCCGCACAATTGTGAAGTCAATTCAAGCGGGGATATCATTCTTAATCCTCTTACCAATAAAACCTGGTTTACCATTCTGTTATCTGCCCATATGGCGGGTAAAGAGGTGGATATATGGGTAAATGCGAGTTGCGATAAAACGCATTGGGTCGGCCCAACGTTTGCGACCATCGGTCACGTGCGTATTTTTTAACATAGCTAAGCTGCGTTCGTAAAATAATAAACTCTAAAAGAGGAATAATCAAAATGAATAAAATTGTTTGTCTTATCGGTTTATTTATCTCTGTGGTGACTATACCAGCGTTTGCAGATACGCATTGTAGAGGAAAGGTCACATATCTTGCTATCGGACGAGGGGGGACGGTGCTAGTCAGTGGTCCTGGAGGATTACCAAGTGTGTACATTTGTAATGTTCAAAATAAGTACAACGACGTGGAAGTAGAGAGTTGCAAAACGATGTATAGCACTTTGTTGGCAGCAAAGTCACAAGACAAAGCAGTCAATATCACCTTTCTACCTAATATAGACTCATGCTCGTCATTTAAGAGCTGGTCAGTAGCAAAGAACTTAAATTGGGTTTTCGCAAGCTAATAACCTCAAATCTACCCAAATAAAGGAAAACAAAATGAAAAAATGTCTATTTACTGTCGCAGTATTTGCGATCCTATCTTCTCCTGCCTTTGCGGTTAGATGGAAAGATTCGCCATACGTCGAAATCAAGAAGTTATATCCACACAATTCAGGGTTCGCTTTTTACACTGAGCACAAAGATGAGACGGTTTCAGCTTGTGATGGTGGCTTTCGTTTTGAAATCCCTGCCTCAGCACAAAATTACGATACGAAAGTAAGCGTTATTATGGCTGCTTTTGTGGCAAAGAAGAAAATCCTTCTCAGGTACGATGCGGAGCAAACGAAAGTGTGTGCTGCTGTTGTCGATCGATTCTTGGTTAAACCCTAGAAAAATGGAAATTCGAATGAACCATTACTTGCGGTACTCATTGGTGTTGCTATCCGGGGTTATAGTTGTCGGTTTTACAATTTTTTCTGGTTCAAATGTATCCAATTCGCCAGATGTAGTCCCAACAACAAAAGGTGAGCTTTTATCCAAGCAGTCTTCACCGGTGGTTTTGAGCGATGACGTGGCATTTCCGTCTCCCGTTGTCCAATTACAACAAACAATGGCAGCGGGTTTAGTGGAGCTTGCGGAACCCTCTCTTGAGTTGATTCGGGGGGATTTACAAGATTTTTCTGATACAAATGTAGATGAAACGTATCAACCGCCCTCAGAGCTTTCTGACCTAGAGTCACGCTTAGAACAATTGCAACAACTTCACAAAAGTCTTAAACAATAAAGGACAAAGTGGTGTCAACTAAAAAGTCTATTCAATATGCAACGATATTTGCGGTGTTGTCCGCAAGCGTTGTATCAAGTTCACTTGAAGCCAGAGTTCCCTCACTTTACAAAGATACTCTTGGACTCAGTGGCGATTATGCAACCTCAGGTGGCGAAGCCACATATACTTTACCCATCATAGTGTCAGCGGGGCGTGCTGGCCATCAACCAGAACTCAGCCTTGATTATCAGAGCGACTCTCCTAATGGTATTATGGGCATGGGCTGGAGTTTAGGCGGTCAGTCCGTTATTTACCGTTGCGGTAAAAACTTAGAGACGGACGGTAACTGGGGTGGCGTGCACTTTAACTCGGACGATCGTTTTTGTATCGATGGTCAGCGCCTTATTGCGGTTGAAGGCCCCGATGGCGGTGATTTAACCGAATACAGAATAAAAAAGAACGGCTACAACAAAGTTGTTTCTTTTGGGAGCAGTGGTAGTAGCGGCCCTGCTTATTTTAAGGTTTGGAAAACGGATGGCAGCGTTCTTGAATACGGCGTGACTTCAGACTCTCGTGTTGAGCTACCAAATGAGTCCAATGTATACAAGTGGTCTCTGAATAAGAGAACAGATACGAGCAAACAAAATCATATTCAGTATCACTACCGCGAAGATAACGCTGGAGGGCGTCATCAGTTAACGAGCGTATCTTACATCGGTGGTAAGGTTGAATTTATTTATGAAAATAGAGAAGACAAAACCTCACAATACCTTCACGGTAAGAAGTTAGTCCGCGACCAACGCTTAAAGCGCATTAATACCTTTGACGCAGAGGGAACAGAAACGGCTAACTATCAGTTAAATTATCAATACTCTAAATACACTGGCCGTAGTTTGCTGCTAGATATTGACTATGGCAGCGCTTCAGGTGGAAGCAGTACCCCTATATCATTCTCATGGAATGAACCCGGTGCAACTCAGCTAACTTTTGACATGACTCCGATAGTCAATGTGGGCAATCTGCCTATACCTGATGCACCAGAACAAATATTGAGAGCGCCTGGAAAGCTTATAGAGTTCGAAAAAGTTAATTACTTTGATGTCGATCGTGATGGAGAAAGCGAACCTTATGGGATCGTCGAGTCTGCAAAACCAACAAGTGGGGGGTATTTGAGCGCATCTGGAAGTATTCATGATTTTGAAGGCGCCCCCCAGTCCCCAGGTCACGGTGGTACTTTATTAGGCAGTATCGATAACCCGTCAGTTCTTGCTTCAAACGTAAAAGAACATTGTGAACGAGATGGAGATGGCTCACATCGGTGCACATACTCCTACAGTGTAGATCCCGACTATATACGAGCTAGTTACGCACCAAATAAAAATGGAGTGCTGGTTGAATACAATGCGAAAAAAAATGTTGCAGGGGATTTTAATGGTGATGGACGACAAACATTAAAGGCTTTAGATAGTTATTCACCTTGGATTTTCTCAAACGGCGAATCGCATCAGGGCTCGCGACGCTATATTCCTACCACAGCATTAGACATCGATAATGATGGCGTCGATGACTATTATTTCCGGTATCGTGCTTCAGATTACGTAACATTTGCTTTATCAAGCCAAGCGCAAAACAAGTTTGATATCTACTGCCCTGATGATTGGTCGTGCGATTTTCTAGACTTAAATCAAGATGGCTACCTTGATAGCATCGGATATAAGATTGATTACCGACGCCAAACTGTCACTTTGCGTACCTCTTTTTTTAATGGTTTAAAGTTTGATAAAACAAATAGTTACAGCTTTAACTTTTTGAGAATAGGTAGCAGTTATGAGCCGATTCCCATCAACGTAAATTTTATCGACTATAACGCAGACGGATATATCGATTTTTATGTCGATGGAAAAGTGCACATCAACCAACGCGTAGGTGAACTTTTTGATAAATCTAAATCGCTTAGCATGGTAAAAAACGTGTATCGAGTTAGTGATATCAATGGTGATGGAATCGATGATTATGTTACGCATGCTGAAGACCGACCACCGTTTAAAAAGTCAAAAGTACACTTATCTACGGGCTTTGAGGTTGACCGCATTAACATTATCCAAGAATACGCCCGCACATTTAAAATCGAATACAAACCAGCGTCGGATAAATCTGTACACAAACAAAAGCGATACTTTGATTACCCTTACTTGAATACAACACCAAGCAAGCAGTTGGTTGCCAACGTGGTTAAGGAGCCCAAAGGATATGCAGCAACCAGATACTCCTACCACTATGAGGGAGCAAAGTCGCATGCGCTAGGCGGTGGCTTTTTAGGGTTTGCAAAAATTACCGAAGTAGAGACTAACAACGGCTCATTCCTTGTTGGCAATAAATACGACTTTGTTACCACAACAACGGTAAGCGAATACCATCAGTTAGATTTAAAGAGAGCAGGAGAGCTAAAAAAAGTCTCGGTTTACAAACAAGGTAAAGGTGCAAAACCGTTCGTTTATCGAGAATCTGATAAAGTGAGTGCCACGGATTTCAGCTACACGTCAGTAGACAGAAACAATAGTGCTTTTCAGGTCTACCCAAACAAAGTTGTGAAGAAAAGCTATGAAAATGGGGCATTACAGAAAACGGAGACCATTACTCGTCAATTGAATGCGTTTGGCGTATTAACGAAAGAAGAAAGTACGCTAGTTAACGCCAAAGATACGCGTGATGCTTTTACCACCACCATTTACAACATCTATGTTTCTAGTGGATATACGACGACATCTGTTACATACAACACGATATCGCGTCATCAGGTGTCGGATATGTCGGCGAAGTTTGCACGTTATCAAGATGGGCTGACAGGGTATTGTTCAACCAGTAACGATGATGTTTACTTTAAGCCAAACGATAAATTCGTCCTCATACATAGTGAGGTGGATACCCCAATTTTAGTGACACGTCATAACGAATATTACCGTTACCGTGTAGCTAAAAGCCAATCCAATTCTTACAGTGGAATCACGCAGCGAAGTGGAGAGCTAACTCAAATCAGTCGTGCCGAGTTCGAGCGCCAGACCACTAAACCTTGTGGTGACTTTACCTTTGGCAACATTATTGGTGATTCACAGCCTGAATTGAGTACAACAACGGCTAACTTATCACAGCGAGTGACGCAGTCGGGTAATGAATATTGGCAAGTTGGGGCAGTAAAGCGCACAACAAGTAAGACGACAGCCCAACAGCATGGCTTAAGCAAACTTACCCTACAAGATTACGCCTACACGCAGAACGGCTTGGTAAGTAGTGTTAGAACCAGCGGCTCAGAATATGAGCCTGGTTCTGGTTCAGGTCGCACGCTCACGACAGCTTATCAATATGACGCTTGGGGTAACATTCGCCAAGAAAGCCAGTACGGCAGCGATCTTGCTCGCCGAACCACAACCTATGGTTATGAGCAAAATGGCCTCAAACTTAAAACTACTACCAACGCTAAAGGGCATACCACTACGTGGGAGTATGATGCCCAAGGTCGTCTGCTGTCTGAAACTAGTCCATTAAGAGGGCGCAAAACACGTTACCAATACGATATGTTTGGACGTGTAAAAGTGGCGACATTGCCGGGTACTGGTAATACCGTTTCCACGGACTACCAGTTAGGTGCGGTTTGTATGAACGCACTTGAGACCACGGCACACTGTATTACGGAAAAAAAAGCCGATGGCTCAGAACAGCAAACACAGTTTGATTATGCCGACAGAGAAGTCCGTCGCCTTCATCGAGCTTTTGATGGTCGCTGGGTAGTGGTCGATTCTGAATGGGACCAGAACGGTCGTAAGCGTTTTGTCACGGCGGCAAAGTTTTTAAACCAAGCTGGTGATGCCCCACGAGTTACGTTTGACTACGACCTCTACAACCGAGAAGTCCGCCGAATAGAACCAGCAAATCGCGGTGGATTAGCGATATTTACCACTCGTTACGATGGCTACAAAATAGAAGGCACGGATGCTCGTGGCTTTAAACGTAGCACCACCCACAATGTTATGGGGCAGGTGATCCGTAAAAACGAGCCACTTGGTGCTTATCAAACGTATCAGTACTACCCTGATGGCAAGCTAAGGCGTACGGTAGATTCTGAGGGGAACGTTACTCAAGTAAAATACGACAACTTAGGTTATCGAACAGAGCTAGATGATCCGGATATCGGCCATTGGCACTATCGCTACAACGCACTAGGGCAGCTTGTTTATAAGCGAGATGCGAATGGAATCGTCACCACTATGGGTTACGATACGCTGGGGCGTAAAGTTGCGCAGAGCGACGGGAACGAGGCATCAGAATGGCGATACGATGAGCGTGGTGCCCTAGGTACACTATCTTGGATGAGTGGTAAGGGGCAAAGGACAGATTATTTCTATAACTCCAACGGACTTTTACAAGAAAAAGCAGTCACAGTCGGGCAAGAAATTTTCTCGACGCAATATGAGTACGATAAACTTGAGCGCTTAGGACGAGAAGTTCGTCCTGATGGTCAAACGTTAAAGTCTGCTCTTGGTAAAAAAGACGACCAACGTTTAGCGGTGGAGTATCTTTACAACCAATTTGGCTATTTGGGCGCGGTAAGAAGCCCAAAAACTTACGCTGATGATATCTTTACCAGCGCCAAATTTCGCGAAGATATCCGCCAACTTCTTACTGGGGCGATCAACCAAGCGAATACGTATCTACAACGTGCGAGTCGATACGCAAGGCAGGAGCAATTCTTCCGCACTAAGCAGTTAGAGTATGAAAGAAAACGGGTTGACGTTTATAACCTTGATAGTGCGTCTGCAGCATTACTAAAAGATAATTACCGTTATAAACAGTGGTGTGATGGACAGAACACGTGCTACTTACGCCCAGCAACTTGGTTAATGCTGCATGATGACATCACTATCCCTCTGGATGTCACGCTCGAAGGACAAGCTTACCAAATAACCAGCGAAAAAGATGGTGATATATGGGATGCCTTTACATCAGGGCTACAAGCACATGATCTGTCAGCAACGACCATTTCTGAGCAGGAATTAGCTGGACTTAGCCTTACGCCGATGAAGGACATGCTTTTATCTGGCGATTACGATGAGGATGGCCAGCCAGACATAATGCATCAAGGCGATATTTATTCGGCGAAAGCGGACGATGAACTGCGTGGTGAATTATTATTCGCAGCAGAAGATCTTGAACAAGCCGCTAATATTGCTAACCGCCAGTACAAGCAATACAAAGCACTGGCGGCTGACATGATTGGGTTGTCGGAGAAAGTCGCGAAACTGAGTGGCTTATATTGTGAGTTTGCTAATGACTTAGCTGGTAACCGAGTAGATGCGAGTCTTCGTAAAGAGTGCAGAAGCAATGGTGGTGTGAGCCAAGCCGATATGTTGGATACGATTTTAACCAACGCGGAATTGGCTACGGCAAATAAAAATAACGCCTACGTTTATTATTGGCAGCGTCAATCGACCGATGCTTTTGACCACACACTCAGTGAAATGCTGGGTAACGGGTTGATGAACACGTACGATTACGATGCAGACACCGGACGCATGAATGCGATAGCAACTTATCAGGGTAATCATGTCTACAGCTCAGATAAAATAAGCAAGCCATCTCGAAATCAGCATATTCGTTACTTGCGTTATCAATACGATGAGCACAACAACGTCACTCAGCGCTTTGATGATCAACTCGGTATCACAGACATTTGGACCTATGATGCGTTAGATAGAGTCGAGACCAACACCATGGTTCTGGTTGATAGGGCTCGCCATGGTCTTAACAACCCGGATCTGACAGGTAAACGCAGCTTCGAATATGACAAGCTGGGTAATATCCGCCACAAATCAGACGTGGGTGTTTATCAATACTCTGGAGTGGGAGCGGGTCCGCATGCTGTCACCAATGCAAATGGTTTAGACTACAGCTACGATGCTGTGGGTAACATGATCAGCGCGAAAGCGAAAGGCAGCAAATCCAATGAGCGAACGATGCGTTGGTCGCCGTTCAATAAGCCGATCAAAATCGTGCGTGAGGGTAAGTCGGTAGAGTTTTCTTATGATGCGAACCACGACCGTTACTTAAAGCGAAGCTCAGACGGTAAAGTTACCTTCTACTTTGGCAAAACTTATGAACGAGAGAAGGACCTTAAAACAGGGGAAATACAACACAAGCACTTTATTTTCGCTGAGGGTAAGTTAATTGCGTTAAACACCCAAACTGTTGATAGCAAAAATCAGCTTAAGAATAAGCAAGTGCGCTACTTGCACTACGATGCGCTGGATTCTGTTGATATGGTGACTGACGGTTACGGCTTAGTCGTAGAGAAACGTAGCTATGATACTTGGGGTAAACAGCGCCACGTTGAGTGGCAAGATAAAAGCGTCGCGAACGTTGTACAGTCTGCGATTACCAACCGAGGTTACACTGGGCATGAGGAAATCACTGAAGTTGGATTAATACACATGAACGGACGTGTGTACGACCAAGAGTTAGGGCGCTTTACGAGCGCAGATCCACTTGTTCAGTCGCCGTATGTGGTGAATAGCTTCAACCGCTATGCATATGTGATGAATAACCCGCTCAGGTATACAGACCCAACAGGTTTGATGGCGGAGCAGCCTGAGGTTGATTCTACTGGTTCAGAGGGTGGCGGTAATCCTAGTGACGCCAGAACACCAAAAAATGGAAGGCAAGAAGGCTCGGACCATCGTGAGGAGAAAGTTACCGAGCAAAAAGAATCGCTATCCGAAATAAGTCAGGACGAGGAGGAGAAAGAGGAAGGCTGGGGGTTCTTTGGAGATGTTGTTGAGCTGGCCTACGACCTTTCGCCAGTTTCTACTGTTGTAGATCTCGCTATTGGTACTGCAAAGACAGTCGAAGCTCTTGCAACTGGTGATTTTCAAGGAGCAGCTGCTCAGGCTGGAATGACTGTTGTCGGCGTTGTTGGGAAAAAAGTTAAAGGACCTGCAAAGTTTGCCGAAAAAGTATATGATAGAGTTACAAAGAGAGTAGAAGTAAGCCTCAGTCGTCACCCTGAAGCAGCCAAGCACATACAAGATGCTCAGGCAGCAGGTCATCCCAAAACTTTAACTATCGATAGAGCAAATGCCCCCGCTAACCGAAAAGCATCGTTGAAAGGAGTACCAACTAAGAAAGGATTGGACAGGGACGAATATCCGCCGGCGATGTTTAAAGAAGGTGGGGCAGGAGCAAGTGTCAGACATATTAATCCGAGAGATAATCGTGGGGCAGGTTCGTGCATTGGTGGGCAGTGTAGCGGATTGCCGGATGGAACTCGGGTCAGAATTGATGTTGTGGATTAGGTATGGGTAGTTATATTGATAAATTAGTATTAATTTCTAGTGACCAGTTATCTCAGGGGAAAGTTGCACTTCCTCTGGAAATATTGGAACTGGCAGGTGAGTTAGGTAATGAACTCGAAGATTTATTAAATGTTAAAAATGGTTTTTTTGCATTTGAGTCGGCACTTCGCGTTTTTCCTAGTTTAACTTCAGAGAACTCTATAGGCTTGGTTGACTGGAATGCAGATAGCTTATGGCGAAAAGACTATTCTGGTTTTACTGATGGAGCTTTGTTTTTCGCTGAAGACATTTTTGGTGGTCAATTTTGCATCAAAAACAATGTGATATGTTCTTTTGAACCAGAAACTGGAGCTTTTGAGGAGATGGCCTCTAACTTCGAAAGTTGGGTTCAAGAGCTATTAAGTGATTACAATGTTTGGACTGGATACTCTCTTGCTCATGAGTGGCAAGAAGCTTATGGAAGTTT
Source organism: Vibrio sp. D173a (assembly GCF_030248475.1). Taxonomy (NCBI): domain Bacteria; kingdom Pseudomonadati; phylum Pseudomonadota; class Gammaproteobacteria; order Vibrionales; family Vibrionaceae; genus Vibrio; species Vibrio sp. D173a. The sequence goes on along the minus strand of NZ_JAHGAH010000174.1, from coordinate 1,044 downwards.
GCCAAATGATATGCGCCTTATGCCAAAGGTACCGTTTGTTTGCGGGGGGGCCTTTGAGCTTGATAACTTGAGTGCCATTAAAGCCGTTAGTGGTATGAGAACGAGAGCAAACCTAGCATGTCAAATTGCTAATTTGCCTGATGGGGCGCAAATAGAGTTTAAAATTATTGAATAGATAAAAAGCCCAGTTTGAACTGGGCTTTTTTTGGGTGGGGATGATTAAATGAAATCTTATTCTTTGGAAGTTTTTGCTGATTATAATCAGGTTTATTTACACGATGAAACTATAGAGCCAGACCTATCAGTAGCATGGGATGATCAAGCTTATGAAAAATTAATTGTTGTGGATCACGGCTGTATTGCACTATCAACGGCAAGGAATATGGATGTACCTGTTGAAATTGTGGTAAGTGATGAAAAACCTGATATAGCCAAGAAGTCATGGGAGCACATTGTATATTGCGGCATAACTTTGGCTTCTGGCTTGTTGGTTGCTCGAGGGCCGAGTGATTATTTACCTGATGCTACAAGAGTTAAGTTAAAGCCTGGAAATTATGCTGCTTATGTTTTATATAAAGGATTAACTACTCTTAGTGAAGATGGCTTAGAGGGAGATGATTATTACAAAATAATCTTGTGGCCATCTGATGATGCGGTTGATGTTACTGTATTAAAGAACAGTGGTTTTAACTGTTAATAGTATAAAATTAAGCCCGCTTAATATGGGCTTAATTTATTTCTTAGCCACTTGCCTTCCTGAATCCCATCTTCTGGACTGATACTTAATTATCAGGCTCTCCAGCACTTCCCGTATCACCACCTGCTCACCCTCAGGCATCTGACTGATAGCCTCTAGCTGTAAAGCAAGACGTCACCAGGGCCACGTTCATGTTCTTCAAACTGTTCACATGCACACTCAGTACATCAGCCATCTGCTGCTGGGTTAGCCCTTTCTCTTTGCGTAGGGTAATAAGTCTCTTAGCTAGGCTCATCATCAAAAGTGTTCTGATTAACGTTGCCATTATCTTAACCCCTAGTTTATTA
>NZ_JAHGAH010000173.1:0-6275 GCF_030248475.1 Vibrio sp. D173a | reverse complement strand
GCAGGAGGTCAGCGAGTGTTTCAACTTGATTGGGTTTATAACTGTTGATGATGTCGAGGGCTTGAGAAACGTGGATAAAAAATCCGATAAACAGGGTCTATCGGATTTTTACATACAGGTAGGATCATTCAACTGATCTGCCGATTAAAGTCTTAACTGATCGGCATTAGTGCCTCGGCACCCTTTTTCGTATTTATGGAATCTGTTTAGGATTACGCTTTTTCTGGAATTGCTTCTAGAAGTGCAACCATTTGATCCCAGAACAGTTGAACGGTATCAATCTTCACTTTCTCATCTGGAGAGTGAGGGAATTTGATGGTTGGACCGAAAGAAACCATATCCATGTTCGGGTAAGGTTCTTTAAATAGACCACACTCAAGACCCGCGTGGATAACCATGATGTTCGGCTTATGACCGTAGATGCCTTCATACATATCACGGAAGATTGCCATGATCTCTGAATCTGCATCAGGTTTCCAACCAGGGTAAGCGCCAGAGAAAGCGATCTGTGCACCAGCTAGTTCTGCTACTGATTGAAGCATACCTTCAACTTGGCTACGACCTGAGTCGATCAATGAGCGAATTAGGCATAGAACCGTTACTGTGTTCTCTTCTGTTGTGATAACGCCAACGTTAAGTGACGTTTCAACCACACCTTCAACTTCATCACTCATGCGCATTACGCCGTTTGGACAAGCATTCAACGCAGCGATGAAACGTTGCTGGTCTGCAATCGCAAACACTTGTGCTTCTGTTGCTACTTCTTCATTGAAAGTCACGATGTCGGTTTCAACTTTACCAAGCTCAGTTTTTAGTAACTCAGTGTAGTAGTTGAATAGCTCTGCCAACTTATCTTGATTCTCAGCTGGTAGAGCAACGGTAACGAAGGCTTCACGAGGGATAGCGTTACGTAGGCTACCACCACGGAACTCAACAAGACGAAGATCCAATTCTTGTGCGTGACCTGCTAGGAAACGGCCTACAAGTTTGTTCGCGTTGCCACGGCCAGTGTGGATGTCACAACCAGAGTGACCACCTTTTAGGCCTTTCAGCGTTAGCTGACGAGTCACAAAACCTGCTGGGATGGCATCACGTGTAATGTCGAATGTCATTGCGCCGTCGATACCGCCAGCACAACCCATGTACACTTCGCCTTCTTGTTCTGAGTCAGTGTTTAGAAGGATGTCGCCTTCCAACCAGCCCGCTTCAAGACCAAATGCGCCTGTCATGCCAGCTTCTTCATCAATCGTTAACAGTACTTCAATAGGGCCGTGTTTGATTTCAGTAGAAGCGAGAACTGCAAGACAAGAAGCCATACCGATGCCGTTGTCCGCACCAAGCGTTGTGCCTTTTGCTGTTACCCACTCGCCATCGATGTATGGTTGGATAGGATCTTTTGTGAAGTCATGATCAGTATCTTCATTCTTTTGCGGCACCATGTCGATGTGCGCTTGAAGAACGACGCCTTTTTTGTTTTCCATGCCCGGCGTCGCTGGTTTCTTAATGAACACGTTGCCAGTTGGATCGCGGCGTACGTCAAAACCCTGCTCTGTCGCCCAAGTAACAATGTACTGTGCTAGTGCTTCTTCATGTTTAGAAGGGTGAGGGATTGAACAAATCTTATCGAAAAACTGCCAAAGTGGAGCAGGTGATAAGGTACTGATTTCAGAATGGAATTCAGACACGGAAGACTCCTTTGATGTGCTTTGCCAAATTTAAACCGTAAATTTAATGAGTGTTTAGCAGTAAATGCTAATCGGTATTGGCTTGGAATTGCCCTCAGCATACCACCACAAAAGCCGTTCTAGTAGTTGTGGTGAAAAGGATTTGCCCTTGAACTGTCACAGATTATGAACACAACCTAATACGCTAATGCAACGCTCTTAGTATGAATTGAAATTTTGTTTAATTTTTAATTTACTAAACTGTAATTTAATTACAGTTGATTCTTGATGAAGATCAATTTATCAGGTTTTTGTGATTCTTGTCACTAAAATGCTTGTAATTAAATTTCTCGGTGGTATATTTGTAACCAGCTTCTGAGAGAAGAATGAAATGCTCAAAGGATGAGTCCGTTTATCGCCTCCAAGGAACCGAGAAATCAACCAAATTAACAGTATTAATTGATTTAGAAGGTGATATTTATGAAAGGTTTACCAAGTGCAATGTTCTGGAACAGCAAATCTGTTTACACCGGTAACTTTGTATACCCAACAAGCTTTGGTTACTAATTGAAGCCAACGCATGTGACTCGAACAAGTTTGTTCACCCCTATAAATTGGAATTTTTTTTCAGTGCATAGTGCTGACATGATTCACCGCCACTCAAATTGAGTGGCGTTTTTTTATCTGCAGTATCAAACTTCGACTACTTTCTCGCCACCAAGCTTCCATTCTACTAACGCATCTTCAACTTATTTCATTTTCTGACTAATTTTGTGGGTATTTAACGTCCAAAACCTCAGGTTTACGTTTGAAAGTTTAATACATTGCTCAGTTTGTACACGCTGAGCCGAACAAAATACAATTCTGTTAGTTGTTGTTTATTAAGATCTAAATTCTTGCCTTGTTTAAAACACTAGCGAATAGGTTTCATATCCAGCGAAAAAAATCCCATTAGAGTGAAAATTCTATCTGGAATTTGTTATTTGATAACTTTATAATTCGAGCCAATCGATTACGCAACCGTTTACTTTTTACCTTTTACAGGATTCGATCATGCTCGAAAGGCTCTTTAAACTTAGTGAAAATGGCACCAACGTGCGCACTGAGATCATCGCAGGTGTCACTACCTTCCTAACTATGGCTTACATCATCTTTGTAAACCCAGCTATCCTTGCGGATACTGGTATGGATCGTGGTGCCGTGTTCGTTGCGACGTGTCTTGCTGCAGCTATTGGCTGTTTCATCATGGGCTTGGTAGCAAACTACCCAATCGCTCAGGCGCCTGGCATGGGCTTAAACGCGTTCTTCACTTATTCTGTTGTGTTGGGCATGGGTTACACATGGCAAGTGGCCTTAGCCGCTGTATTTGTCTCTGGCTTGCTGTTCATTGTCTTGAGCGTGTTCAAGATTCGTGAGTGGATCATCAACTCGATTCCTCTTTCTCTACGCACTGGTATCTCTGCTGGTATCGGTCTGTTCCTGGCGTTCATCGCACTGAAAAACGCAGGCATCGTAGTAGACAACCCAGCAACGCTAGTTTCAATGGGTAACATTACGTCATTGCAATCGGTACTTGCTGCGATTGGCTTTTTCATGACGATTGCATTGGTTCACCGTGGTGTGAAAGGTGCGGTTATGATTGCTATCTTAGGTGTGACAATTCTTGGCCTTATCTTCGGTGACGTTCAGTGGGGCGGTATCATGTCGACTCCACCAAGCATCGCACCAACCTTCATGCAGCTAGACTTCTCTGGTTTGTTCGAAGTTGGCATGATCTCCGTAGTGTTTGCTTTCCTATTCGTTGACTTGTTCGACACTGCAGGCACGCTAGTTGGTGTTTCGCAAAAAGCAGGCCTAACTGATGAAAACGGCAACATTCCACGTCTAAACAAAGCGCTACTTGCTGACTCAACAGCAACATCAGTGGGTGCGCTACTAGGTACATCAAACACGACTTCATACATCGAGAGTGTTTCTGGTGTTGCAGCTGGTGGCCGTACAGGTCTAACGGCTGTGGTTGTTGGTGTATTGTTCCTTCTAGCTCTATTGTTCTCGCCACTAGCGGGTATGATTCCAGCCTACGCAACGTCTGGTGCGCTATTCTACGTCGCAATCCTTATGCTTTCTGGCCTTGTTGGTATTGACTGGCGTGACCTAACAGAAGCAGCGCCAGTGGTAGTAACGTGCTTGGTAATGCCTCTGACTTTCTCTATTGCAGAAGGTATCACGCTAGGTTTCATTGCTTACGCTGCGATTAAGTTGTTCAGTGGTAAAGGCCGTGAAGTGTCGATGAGCGTGTGGGTGATGTCTGCAATCTTCATCGCGAAGTACATTCTGGGCTAATTCCCGTAATCTTAAAAAGCCAGTGTGAGCCAAAACTCACACTGGCTTTTTGTTTGCGAGTTGTTTGAGAAAGAATTGTTTGAGAACGTATTGCTTGAGCAAGGATCGTTTTAGAACGAATCTCTTAAGAACGAATCGTTTGTGACTCGTTTCTACGTGAATTCATTCACTTCTCTGTTTTGTGTTGTTCACCGAATTCGATTTTTCTGCGTAATAGACGGAGAAATTTGATATCAGCGTTGGTATTAGCCATGGCTTTCGGTAGAATAATCGTTTGCGTAGCTTGAAACCCCCATTTCCTCTGGTGTGGAAAGTTTAGTTTGTTGAGTCCAATTCAGCGCCATCAACTAAGCAGAGGGGATGCATATTTTGAAATTATTAGGTTATTACAATGAGTAAAAAATTCATTATCACTTGGGATGCGATGCAGTCTTACTGCCGTGAACTGGCTGAGAAGCAAATGCCAGCTGAGCAATGGAAAGGTATTTGGGCGGTAAGCCGTGGTGGTCTAGTTCCTGGTGCAATCCTAGCGCGTGAACTGGGTATTCGTCACGTTGATACTATTTGTATCTCTAGCTACGACCACGATCACCAGCGTGATATGACAGTAGTTAAAGCACCAGAAGGTGACGGAGAAGGTTTCCTAATCGTTGAAGACCTAGTAGATAGCGGTGACACAGCACGCAAGCTACGTGAAATGTACCCGAAAGCGAAGCTTATCGCAGTATGTGCTAAGCCTGCAGGTGTTGAGCTACTAGACGATTACGTAGTAGACATCGCTCAAGACACTTGGATCGAGCAACCTTGGGATATGTCTATCCAGTTTGTTGAGCCAGTGAATCGCAAACAAAAATAAGTTTGCACAAGAATATTGAGAAATGCCCCTTTATAGGGGCATTTTTTTTATTATTATTACGCTATTGCAACCAGCTTAGAGTTCTTCCTATGTCAGAAGACGTCAGTAAAAACCTTTCCGAAACTTTGTTCGTGAAACACAAGCAAGCGAAAGAAACCTCTGCACTTACTCAATACATGCCGACCAGCCAAAAAATTCTTGATGAGCGAGAAGAACATGGCGAGCGTGCTTGGTATCGTCATTTGAGACGTCTTCAATGGGTGTGGCAAGGGTTATCACCGATTGAAATGGAAGCGGTTCTCGCTAAAATTGCATCATCGAAGCACTCTCGCACCGAAGATAAGTGGCTCGATACCGTTATGGGATACCACAGTGGTAACTGGGCATTTGAGTGGATCAAGCTGGGTATGGAGCACCAACGTCGCTCGAATGAGATGAAAGGTGAAGAGGCGGCAGATGAGCTGTTTACCGCTTCATTATGTTTCAGTATTGCTGGCTATCCGCATTTGAAAAACGATAACTTGGCGACGCAAGCGCAAGTACTCGCGAACAAAGCCTACACCGAAGGTTCTGAGAAAACGCAATATGTGATCAAGCAGATTGAGATTCCGTACCAGAAGCGCAAGATCATCGCGAACTTGCATCTGCCACGCACCGACAAACAGTTACCGGTCGTGATGGTGAGTGCGGGCTTGGACAGTTTGCAAACGGATATGTGGCGTTTGTTCCGCAATCACCTTGCGCCAAAAGACATTGCGATGTTGACCATTGATATGCCTTCGGTTGGTCATAGCTCGCATTGGCCTTTGACGGAAAACTCCAGTTGCCTTCACCAAGCGGTTTTGAATGAGCTGTTCTCACTGCCTTGGGTTGATCATCATAAGGTAGGTTTGATTGGCTTCCGTTTTGGTGGCAATGCCATGATTCGTCTTTCTTTCGTTGAGCAAGAGAAGATCAAAGCGTGTGTTGCTTTAGGTGCGCCAGTGCATGATGTGTTTACTTCCCCTAAGAAGTTGCAGCAAATGCCGAAGATGTACCTAGATTTACTCGCTTCTCGCTTAGGTAAAAATGCTGTCGACATCAATAGCATGGCAGGCCAAATGATGGCGTGGTCTTTGAAGGTGCAAGGCTTCCTGACCAGCCGTAAAACCAAGGTGCCTATTCTCGCCTTGAGCCTAGAAGGTGACCCAGTTTCCCCTCATAGTGACAACCAACTTGTTGCACTATTTAGCCAGTATGGACAGGCGAAGAAAATCAGTTCCAAGACAATTACAAAAGGGTATGAGCAATCCCTCGATTTAGCCATAAAGTGGTTGGAGGAGGAATTATTAAGGTGACAAAGCTCCTAATTTAGTTAAGAGTGATATATGTGAGCAAAAAATAAGCTCATGATAATTAGGGCGTGTTGATCT
>NZ_JAHGAH010000172.1:0-1352 GCF_030248475.1 Vibrio sp. D173a | reverse complement strand
TTCATGAATGGCTCGACCGTATCGATGGTTTTGGTGGTGTTAACCACGGCTTCAATCGATTCACTCTCAATCGAGTGCAAGTCGTCTGCCGCTTTGATGACCTTTACGTTGTCAGTGTTCGCCAGAAGCTCGCTGGCTTTGGTTTGCATTTTACTGAACACGCCAGCAATAAGTTCGGGTAACTGCTTCATGTACGAGCTTAACGTATCGATGTGCTTATCGAACACATCCTCAGACAGGTACGCGTATTGCAGTTTACTGGCTTCATCACGTAAGAAGGTTAAACGACTTTTCACCTTGTTAAGCAGCGCGTCGAGTTCACTATTGATGCTCTTTTCTGCTGCTTGCCAATCGTAGTCAGCCAAATAGGTTTGTGGGTTGCCTTTACCTCGCGCACGCATGTACGCCAGCATTCGGTCAGTGGTCTCATGCGGTGCTAGCCTCAGCAGTACCGACAGTAACTCCCCTTCTTCTAATACTTGCGGCAGGGTATAAGCGAGCAGCGATTCAGTGGTATGCGGCAAAGGTTGGTCAAGGTTACCAATAAGAGCCTCACAGGTCTTTGATACATCGAATGTCGTATCTGGGTGATAATGGGTAAAGTGCTGAATGACCTCAGCACTGAGCATGTCTTGGAAATAGCGATCGCTACTCAACGTTTGACCAATACTGCCCCAAGCCGTGCCAACGGTCTCAATTCTGGTTGGCTGCCAAAAGCCGCGCTGACCTTTGGAAGCGATATTGAAAAAATCATCATCCGACTGGCTGTCTACATGGCGAGGGTTCTCGCGACGAACCGGAGTCACCACAAACGGGTCTTGACTCTCTTCGACCAGCAGCTTGACTTTCCCCCCTTTGAGCGGGTCCGCATCGCTGCGTCCTTTATCATCCAAAGTGGCTTCATATACCGTCGAACCTTGCTCATCACTGAGTTTAAATGGCGCATTCACCAGCCGTTGACCGTTTGGGTGACGCACACAAACGTCCATGATAAAGGTCTCTTCAAGATCTTCTTCGACCGAGAAAGATGGGTTCTGTACGCCGAAGCACATGGTATTGCCATTGTTCATGGTCATTTGATCACTCTGGCGCGCCACTCCTTTTCCTTCGATAAGGACATTCGGAGAAGACGTCACAAACTGTGCTTCTCCTTCAATGGTTCCTGAACTCACGCCTTTTTTATCGCCAGCGGCATCACCTGTACTTTTTGAGAACTTACTGCCTTGCAAGGCAATACTGTTGCCACCATCGGCTGTGACACTGGTTGAACCGTCCACCAAATCGGCAGATTTAGCGCTGTTGCCGTACGGAATAGGAACAACAGGCTTTCCGACTTTGGTCAAACAGACGTC
>NZ_JAHGAH010000171.1:0-13866 GCF_030248475.1 Vibrio sp. D173a | reverse complement strand
CACTCGACCATCACGAGTCGGAACGTGTGTTTGTTCGAGTTGTAGTTTCTGTTGAGGAGTCAGTGTAATTTTCATTATGCGTAGCATGATCCTGATTCTATTGAAAATCAAGCAACTTCAATGATCACGGGTATAAATTAAGATCTATGTCGCGTATTTGAGTGGTACTGATGTTCATGCGCAAATATTCAACACAGTGCTTTGTCTTTTTGCGCTAACTTGTTTAAAAGAAAGGCGCTCCCTAACGCTTTGTAAATAATTCTTATTTTTATAAGGTGTGATGGAGATCTTACTATTCGGGCGTATATTTCATATTAAATATCAAGCATATGACGTGACCGATATATTGCCTCAATTAATCTTTATTAGAGACGATAGTTATGCGTAGCACGTTGTTATTCCCCGCCTTATTGCTGTCAGGGTGTGCTCTGACTCCTCAATCTACACCTCTCCAAGCCGATCCAAATTGGACGGTCGACCAGCTTGCCAATGGGACGAAATACCACATCTACCCAACTCAAGATGAGGAAGTTTCAGTACGTTTGATGATGAACGTTGGTTCGTTCCAAGAAGACGCCAACCAAAAAGGCTATGCACACTTTGTCGAACACATGGCATTTAACGGCAGTACGCACTTTTCTGGCAATGATGTGGTGAAGTTGTTTGAAGCATCTGGTGGCAGTTTTGGGGCTGACATTAATGCTACCACCACTTACCAGCAGACGACTTATAAGCTCGACCTTGCCAACCCAAGTAAATTAGATGAAGCGCTTACGTGGATGCGTGACATCAGTGATGGTATTGAGTTTGACCCAACGCAGGTAGAAAAAGAGAAAGGGGTGATTCTAGGGGAGTGGCGACGCTCTCGTCCTGATGATAAAGCGTTAGCATTCAATGCTTATCAAGCTTCTATTGAGGGGACGCCTTATGCAGATCACGATCCAATTGGCACGCGCAGCTCAATTGAAAATACCACCTCTCCGGCGTTAAAAACGTTTTATGACAAGTGGTATCAACCGCAGTATGCCGAGTTGATCATTACCGGTAATGTCGATGTTGAGTCGATCACCAAGATCATCGAGAAAAAGTTCTCTAACTGGGAAAGCACCTCTGATATCGAGCTCGAAAATCGTCGTGATATACGAGTGAACAACGCTAACCGTATTCTGCCAAGTAGCCAGATGGAGTCGCCAAGCTTACATCTGATCATCGACCGAGACTCTGTCACACGACAAACGGTGCAGCAGCAACATGCTGCGTGGCAAGATGAACTGAGCGCTCAGCTTATTCAACAACGTTTGCTGACGGTGTTTAATAACGCCGCTGAATCTTTCCAATACGTATATGCACAGCCTTACTCGTCTAATTATCACCGCATGATGTCGGCAGGTGTCTCGTTTGCACCGGAACGTCGTGACAACATCCAGCAAATTTTCCTCAATACACTGACGTCTTTGCGTGATTATGGTGTCACGCAACAAGAGCTTGAGAACGTAATGTCGAGTTGGTACGGCGAGCTGAACAACCTCGACTCAGATTGGGCGAAACGTAAGCCAGCAGGTTACGCAGAAGCGCGCGTATTCCAACTGGAGCGCGATTCGGTGTTCCAATCAAAAGACGGTTACAAGCAAAGCCTGACGAGTTTTGTGAAAGACAATGATCTTAGCCATGCCAACCAAGCTCTTGAAGATTTGCTTGCTGAGCCAGCTAACTTTGTGATTGGTTTGGGTAAAACGGAAAGTAAGCAGCAATTCGCTGGTGAGTTTGCATTGCTCAGCGCCGCTTATGCACAAGCTGGTGAAAAGCCGTTGGTAATGTACGCTAAGACAGATGGCTTTATTCAGCCGAGCCAAGAAGGTGACATTATTAACGTGCGTGAAGAGAAGGGTGGGTTCCAAGTTTACACCCTCTCAAATGGCATTGAAGTTTGGTTCCAAAAAGATGAAAAAGCCGCTAACCGTGCATACGTATATTTAGTGAGCCAAGGTGGTAAAGCGGCACTTGATAAATCGCTCTATCCTGCTTTTGAAGTGGCGACAATGTCAGCAGCACGTAGTGGCCTAGGCGATTTCTCAGGCGCAGAGCTGGATAGTTACTTACGCAAAAACGACATTTCACTGTTCCCGATTCTGGGGCCGACGAATCATGGTATAGAGGTTATAGCGCCCAAAGCGCACCTAGCCAGTGCGATGAACGGTTTGTACAACGTGGCAACGCAAATTAAAGTCGATGAGCGCCAACTCGACGCGGTGAAGCGTGAGTATGTGCAGCAACGTCGCTCGTTCTTTGAATCACCAATGGGTAAATGGGTTAAAGCGGCGAATGAAAATGCCTACTTACCTAACAGTCGCCACCGCTTGCTATTAACTCATGGCGCGGATGAGGTAACCAAAGAGCAAGTATTTGCCGTGCATGATGCGTTATTTAAGGTGAATCGTGGCTTTAAAATGGTGATTTTGGCGGATGTTGAGCCAGAACAAATTACACCATTGCTGCGCAAGTACGTGGCATCCATTGACCTCAGAACAGGGGCGGCGGTGGATTATCATGTCGCGTTTCAACCTAACGCTAAAAGCCGCTTAGTGATGGCGGAAGGGAATGAGCCGTCGTCGTTGTACTTGCTGCGTTTAACTAACAAGCACGAGTCACCAAGAACCGCGCGTGATACGGTGATCGAGGACATGTTGCAACGCATTGCGGCAGCACGAGTAACAGATCAATTGCGTGAAGAAGCAAGCTTGGATTACAGCCCGAGTATTTATCCGATTACGCAAGACAGAGAGCAGGTTTCAGATTGGTTCTTTGAATCGCAAATCGATCCTAGAGACGTCAGTAAGATGGATGCACAGTTAGACAAGATCTTCGATGCGTTAGCGAAAAACATCACGCAACAAGAAGTCGATATTGCCGCGAAACAGCTTTCTGTTTCTATGAAGGACATGGATGACAATCCGGGGCAACGCAGCTGGGCATATACTCGTTATTTAGTGCACGACTACGGATTAGATGTGTTGCTAGATGTTGATAAAGCTGCGCAAAGTGTGACGCTGAAAGAAGTGCAAGCCAAAGCACTTCAAGCGTTCGGCAGCAAAGCGAAACGCACCACCATTATCCTCAATCCAAAACAATAATCAGCAAAAGGGCGACTCAATGGTCGCCCTTTTTGTTTCCGAATTGGCAATAGAAACGTACCTTTAGCCACACTGACAAGGCGTAGTTTCGCCCGTTTTGATTTGCTGCTTGTAGGCTTTTATCGCCTCTTTTCGCGCCGTATCGAGATCAGGGCGACGCACCACCACCTTCATCCCCGATTTCGGTTTTACCTTACAGGCGTAACGTGGCTTCCCATCCACTTCGACTTTGCAAGCATGGCAGCATCCGTGTTTACGATGGTTCTTTAAGCAAGGTGCAGCGATATTCACTTTGGCCTTACGTGCGACTTCAACCAAATTTTGGTCCTCAGGTGACAGAGTGATTTTATGGGTATCAATCTCGATGATTGCTGGTGTAAAAGTAAACATAAGCGTTTAGATTCAAGTTAAACAATGACTAAGACGTCAATCGTCGGAAAAAGACGAAGCCATCACTCAATGGTTTTGAAGTTCCATTCAATTTTTAACTTACTCAGTTTTGTGAACGAAAGTCTCATATTGATTCGATGTAGGAAACCATGTGGTATCGCCTCGGTCTCACCTAACTCCAAATTGAAGTGAAAAAGGTTCCCCCAATGAAACGCTACCTATTGTCGACAATTCTACTCCTAAGCAGCGCAAATGTATTCGCAGAATCTGTACCAGCGCAGCCTGCGGCACCAAAGCCATTTGGTCTAGAAAGCATCACGACTGAACAACAAGCGAAAATCGAAGAGATTCAAATCAAACTGAGCAGCGAGCTGGCGGGTAATCAAGATCCTAAAGCGGTTCAAGAGAGCGCGAAGCAATTTGAGAAGTTAGTGAAAGCATCATCATTTGATGAAGTGAAAGCGACGAAGCTGATCAAACAAGCACATGCAAAACAGCTTGATACACAATTGGCGCAATTGAAAGCACAGCACGATATCTACAACGTACTGACAGCAGAGCAGAAAGCGACGTTAGAAAAGCGTCAGCAAGAGCAACTGAAGAAATTTGAAGCACTGCAAAAAGACGCTCAGTAAACACAGATTTTTATTTCCCCCTATTTAAACCAAGGCTCCCTAATGGGAGTCTTTTTTAATGGAAAGTGAATCAGCTTCAGCTCATCCTGCAAACAAAGTGAAGGGCTCAACTGTTCTACTATTGTTATGCAAGGCATTGTGGCCTTCCTTCCATAACCTTCCTCTTTGCGCTTGATCACAAAAATACACCAACTGCGTCACCGAAATGCCGTTCATATCACCAAATAAACCGCCATCTTTTTGATAAAAAATTCAGTATCGTTAGCAAATTAGATCATTTATCAAACTAAATTATGGATTTAGCCATCAAACCACCATTGTGAGTAATTGAAAACGAGTTGATATAGTCGTTAGAGTGAATACAAATGGGATGGCATTCGGCGAGCCATTGTTAATTTGTGTTATTAGAGAAATATACCCCATCGTTTTTATTGAGAACATGTTATTAGGTACAGTTCTTATTTGGGGTGCTTATGTTTGCTTGGTCTATATTTTAAATGTAAATGATTATAACGGAAGGTATATGCATGAGTACTGTGCAAGCAATTAGCGATAAGCGCGTTGTAAAGAAAGCAGAAAAATACCTTAAGCGTCATCATGACGAAGTTTATTGGCTGATATGGCGAATAGGCATTGAAACGGGATTACGAATTACCGATATCACCAAGCTGAGCTACGACAATATTAATTTTGAATCTGATGAAGTGACAGTAATTGAGAGTAAAGGGACACTTGCTCGTCAAGCTAGAGCGCGTCATAAAGTACTGAAAAGCGTCAAAAATGAATTGCTCAACTATTACAAACGTGACCATGCGAAGCTGTTGTCTGTTTACGTTTGTGATTACCGCAACATCGTTGATCTGGTCCCTCGCAGCTGGAAGCACAGTATTGAAGTGAGATTAGAAGAAGCGACAAAGAGCGCACCGGTCAAAAAGCGAGTGGCTTATCTGAGTTCACGAACCTTGACCGCGCTGAAAAAGCGTTGAAAGTTATGGCAGGGCAAGGACAGCGGCCTGATTTTTTCACGGGCGACATTAGCCAGTAACCGAGCTAAAAGGCAACGTGGCGTTATCTCAAGGCAAGCTTGTTGGCGCGTATTCTCGTGCTTATCTTGCTGCATTGAGGAGTTACGTCAACACAAAATTGGGTGTCATAGCTTACGTAAAATCTTTGCTCGTCACCTTTATCATTCCAGTGATATGGACATCGGTTTGGTTGCTACCATCATTGGGCATCAATCGGTCTCAACCACACTGAGGTACATAGGCATATCCGATGAAGATACTAGGCGGGCACAATTGCGGCTGTTTGACTACTTCTTTGCTTAGCTAATCGCAAAACCATTTACCCACCTTATATATTGAGGAAGCCAGAGCGACCTCAGGATTTCTAGTGCCTTGCACCTTAAACTCTCACAATTAGGGGGGATTTTTCACACCCATTTATTGGGTATTTCTATGGCAATCCATTCGTTTTCTATAGAAAACTGATTGCTATTAGCAAAACGCTTCCGCAATACGGTATTCGTTCTTTACCATTGAATCAAAATGCTTTTTTGAGTCTTTCCTTTTATTTTTCAGGAAGATGACCTCAACTAACTTGGGGCATATTCTATCTTTCGTGAACTTCAAACGTACAGGGCATGTCCATATTGCCTAACTTTTGCATGCCTATTTAACTGCTTGATTAATAAGTCAATTAAGGCATTTGGAGGTAAAGGTGGAGACGAACTTTTCTCAACACCTTCGAATCACACGAAAACGCAGAGGGTGGTCACAGAGAGAGTTAGTTGAACGGTTACGTCATTTCCCTTTCTCCTTGTTTGTCGGTTTGGATGTTAACGCATTATCTCGCTGGGAGAGCGAGAAGGTACAACCAACGGCAGAGCATATGGTTCAAATTCTAAGAGTGCTTGAAAACAGTGTAGATGAACTCAAATCATGCTGCTTTCCTAACAAACCTCAATTGATAAAAAGGTTTGAACGTTTTCGCTATGGAAACTACGGTTTGGTTCATCTTCCTGAGGGAAATGGAAAGTGGCGGCGTTTGAATGAAAAGGGCAGTGGGCGTCAGTTTTTAAAGCAACTTTGCGCTATCACCGAATATGAGCGGTTTTTAAGTGGCAGAGAGCTCACAGAGCAATGGTCAGTGGCTGGGTGTGCCTTGGCGTCCATCACCTATCGAGTGGAAGGGGATGCATTCATTCTCATGCATTCAGAGAGCCTTACCTACTCGGCGTTACTCTCTTCAATAGAGCGCTTAATTGAGCTTTTGTACGCGAGTCGAGCTCGGCTTTTTTTGATGGTGGCACCAGAGAAGAAGGCGCTCAAAAAAGCCAGGGTTCTTCAGTTGGAAGAGGTGAGTGCAAAAACAGGAGTGTTTTCTGCGGGGGCAGATTACGTCTTAGGCGAGCTATTAACACTCCGCTCTTGGAACCACTCAAACAACGCTTAATTTTCACGGAGTAGATACTGAGTAATAACTATCTTCGAGTAAACGTTTAATTGGATGAATGTGAAAGGGAACAGATAAATAAATTATAGGCTCATGACAAGAATACCTTAATTTCTTGATGAAAAGGAGCGATCAGCCTAGGGAGAAATTAATGGTTTAGATTTAAGTATATTTCACGCTAACCAAAAATCATCAAGTTTGTATCTTTATACAAACACATCGAGTTGGAAATAATATTATTCCATCCGCATATTAATTAAAAACCAAATTGCACATATAGGAAATAATGATTTCTTATTTGCATTTATTCGCTAAAAAACACGGGATTAAAAATGAAAGCTAAATTCATTCGCTCATCAATCGCAGCAACTTTTCTTTTTGGACTAATGTCTGCAACACCTGCTTTGGCAGAAAACACGACTAACGTTTACTTTAAAGGTGAAATCGTAGAATCAGCATGTGGTCTATCTCCAGACAGCATTGACCAGACGATCCAACTTGGTCAGCAGCCTACACACATCTTTAAGGCGAAAGGTGATCGCTCTACGCCAGTGCCTTTCCAAGTGAAGTTGACTGATTGTGATACGAGTGTGGCAACAACAGCGCAATTCACTTTCGCTTCTAACCCAGATACAACCGGTGATCTGTTCAGCGTAGAAGGCGGTGCGACGGGCATTGGTGTGCGTATCCTTCACGATGGTAACCCAATCAACAACGGTGACGTAGCGGCAAGCAACGTACTGAGCGACGGCACAAACATCGCGTCTTTCTCTGCGGCATATGAAGCGAACGTAGACGTGACAGCAACGCCTGTAACTGCTGGTGTTGCAGAATCATGGGCGCTATTACGCGTGACTTACCAATAAGCGGTTGCTGAGAGAGCTTTGGCATTTTGCCAAAGCTCTCATTCTAATAAAAAACACTGGTTGATAAAATGCGTCGTCATTTACTCGGTTTAATAATTGTACTTTCCTTTCCTTCTTTTTCTTACGCGGCCAGCTTCAATAATTATTTTATAAGAAGTGAAAATAGTGTCGATTTAAGCAAGTTTTCGAATGCGAACTTTGTGGAAGACGGTAAATATGAGCTAGAGGTTTATATTAATGGAGAGTTCTTAACCAAAGAAAATATTGTTTTTAATAACAATAAGCCCTGCATCTCAGATGCATTAATGGACAGTCTTCCTCTAAGCGAACGAGGGTATAAAATCTATAAAGGAAACGCGACATCAGTCGGTAACGCAGTATGCTACCAACTTGAAGAAGTTGGCTATACCAAGGTGGCATCGGATCTTGGTAAAGCTCGCTTAGAGATCACCACGCCTCAAGAATACATCGCCAATGAGTACAAATACGGCTTTGTCCCAGATCGTTTGTGGGATGATGGTATTGCCGCGCTCTATCTGGATTACAACGTTAACTACTTTTCTAGCCAACAAGACGATGAAAACGGTTGGAATGATGATCTATCCACCTATGGCACTGTGGGGCTAAATGCTGGAGCGTTTCGCTTCCAAGCAAACTATCAAGCTTCCAACAACTATTCGGGTGAATTCACCTCACTGTTTGGCTATGCGCCGATCCGCAGCATTAAGTCTAAGTTGACGTTTGGTAATACTCAGTTTGGTTCGGACGTTTACGACTCGTTCCAGATGACGGGCGTACGCCTGCAAAGCGATGATCAAATGTTGCCATCGAACTTGCGTGGCTACTCTCCGGTGGTTTCTGGCACGGTCAACACCAATGCTGTGATCACTATTCGTCAGCAAGGCAATGTGCTTAAAGTTGTGAACGTAAATGCAGGCCCGTATCTGATAGATGATCTCTCACAAGCCTCTAAAGGTACGTTGGATGTTGAAGTCAAACAGGCTGACGGTACGATTCAACGCTACCAAGTGAACGGTGCGGACGTCACGTATCTGACGCGACCAAATCACCTACGCTACAGCCTTTCTGCGGGTGTGCCGGTCAGTGACTCTTACGAGATCACGCCAGAGTTCTTTTCTGCAGAAGCGTCCTATGGTGTGAACAACTACCTGTCGCTGTTCTCTGCGACATTGCTGTCTGAAGATTATCAATCTTACACCATTGGTAGTGGTATCAACCTAAATTACTTGGGCGCAGCTTCCTTCGATATCTCTACTTCGCAAGCCAAGTTGGGTGATGACAGTGATGCATCTGGCTTGTCTTATGGCTTTACCTACAACAACACCTTGACCGATTTCGGCTTGGGTTTGCGTGTGGCTGGTTACCGTTTTTCCGAAGAGAAGTACTACGAATTTGATGAATATTTAAGGACCTATGATGACCACACTTCGTCCATCATCTATGCCGCGAACAACAACCGTAAAGATGAAAAGTACATCGCGCTGACTCAAAGTTTTGGTTCAACCAGTGCGTACGTTTCTTACTCCTCAAATAATTACTGGGACGATCGCCGTGACAGTTCTCGTTACGACATCAATATATCGCATCCGTTGAAGATCAACGGGATCGACTTGTACTTGACGATGAATCTCTACCAGTCAAACGACTCTTACCTGACCTACGGCTACGAGTCGGGTATTAATGAGTACTCGCCGAGTATCGATGAAAAAGGTTGGTCGCTGGGAATTTCTATCCCTATTGGTGGCAGTAACTCTGTCTCAGTACAAACCAACTCTCGACGTGGAGACTACTCTCAAAGTCTTGCTTACTAGGGCTACAACAACGTTGACGGTTCGAACTATCGCGTTGCTTACGATGTTTATGAAGGTGAATCCAACGGCGTAAGTGGTAACTACAGACGCGACTTCTCGTTCATGTCGACTTCTGTCGGTGGCAGCTACAAAACCAATTCATACAGCCAAGTGAATGCCAACGCGTTTGGCACGGTGTTGCTTTCAAAACATGGTTTGGCGTATGGCTCACTTAACTCAGGCACGTCGCGCATTCTTATCGATTCGAATGTACCAAACGTCACCATTAACGGCAGCAACAACGAAAAAACCAATGCGTTTGGCTTGGCGTTGATTAACGGTGTGACACCTTATCAAAAGAGCTACAACACCATCGATTACACATCACTGCCTGATGATGTTGAGGTGCTTGGAAGCGTGAAAAGCATGGTGCTGACCGAAGGAGCGATTGGCTATCAAAAAATTAAAGCACGTCATGGCAGTAACTTTATGGCGCGCTTGCTAAGCGAACAAGAGATTCCATTTGGTGCCTTGGTGTTTGATGACGAACTTGCTCAAGAGATCGGCATTGTTGGGCAAGACTCAACGGCTTATCTGGTCGGCGTCAATCTCGATTCACAGATCAGTGTGAGTTGGGGGGATAACCAAAGCTGTCACTTAGTCATTGATGACTCTATTCTGAATAGTCAAGAAGTCATCCGTTCCGTTCATTGTGTAACTAATTAGTAGTTGAGAAATTATGAAAAATTCAATTTTGGCCATCCTGTGTTGTTTGATGGTCTCAGCATCGGCGAATGCTGCATTGGCTCTAGACCGAACTCGTGTTATTTATGAAGGCGACTCGAAGGTGGAAACGGTAAGAATTAAAAACCCTGCCGACATTCCATTCTTGGCGCAATCTTGGTTGACGGACATGGATGGTAAGGATTTAGAGGACAAATTCATCGTTGTCCCACCAGTGTTAAGGATCGAGAGTAAAGATTACGCCATATTGCGCATCAAGTCGTTACCTACTGCCTCTCAATTACCTCAAGACAGAGAGACGGTTTACTTCTTACATGTTCGTGAGGTGCCACCTTCTGTGGATGAGAAAAGTGCTGATGAAAAAGCCGACACGGCCACTGGTTCTATCCAAATTGCGATTGAATCGGTGATCAAGTTCTTCTACCGACCAGCGAGTCTGAACAAAATTAAGCGTGTTGATAAAGCGGTAGCTAGCGCGACCAAAATTAAGCGAAAAGGCAGTAATAAAATCGTCTTAGAAAACGGCTCGCCATTTTATGTGACCTACTCGGAGTTGCTGGTGGGCAAATCGAGCAAAGCCGCGGGATTTAAACCCGTGATGCTAGCGCCGTTTACCAGCAGAACGTTGAAAGTAGAAAAAAGCGACCGATACGAACTAAGCCATATCAATGATTATGGCGCTAAAGTAACGAACACTTTCTACTGCAACTCGCAAGATATCTGTACAGCCAAAGACGAAAGTGAGGGGTAATGATGAGAGCGTTATTTCTGACACTTTGTTTGCTCGTTACGGGTCTTTCAATTGCTCCCAATGCGTGGGCGTTAGCCTGCTATAGCACAGAAGCCGGTGGTCAATTTGGTGGTAGGGGTCCTGGCGGTGTAAGCCGTTTCTACATTGACCCTTCTGCATCGGTACCCATTGATGCCCCTGATGGGCAAGTGGTATGGCGTGGCCCGTCTCAAAAGGTGAGTATTACTTGTTATAAAGATGCGACGAATTACGGTGGTCTGGCTCATCTCCAAGAGCAAGTGTTCTTCTGGCCTGGCAAAACGGGCGGTGAGTCCGTGCCTTTCATTGATGGCATTAGGATTGGCTTTCGTTATAACGGCCAAGATATTTACGGTCAGAAAATGGCTATCCCAGGCTTTATTGTGCCGAGATGCTTTGAAGGCGAGAATCCTAGGTCTTGTGAATCACGAACTAGTACAACCAGAATCATCACGTACCAACCGATTATTGTTACTGGGCCGGGTAATTTCAACGGCTATAGCTCCCCAGTCAACATCTTTCAGGTAGATGGGCAATTGGGCTATAACGGAAAGTACGCGAACTATTTCAGCAGGATTGAGAACATGAATATTCTTGAATCTTCTAAATGTTTGGTTGAGCTGGAGATCAAGAACAATAACATCGACTACGGGCGCATTGGCGTAGACGATATTGTGCAAACCGAGCCTCCTCCTCTCACTATTATCGTTCGCAACTTAAAGTACGGAGCCGATTGCCCATCCGTTAAGCTGCGTGGCTATTTTGATAACGTTCGTGATCTGAACAACAAATCTTATATCCCTGTCTTTGATGAAAGCGGCACTGAAATCACATCCTTCGGCATCAAGCTGTACACCCCAAGTGGCGAAGAGGTGCAACTTAATGAGCCTGTCGGTGATGGCTATGAAGTAGAGCAAGTCGGCTATGATCGTTATCTTGCCAAACTGGTGCCTTTTGACCCTGACAATATCAAGAAAGGGAAATTTGAAGGAATGGTGGTGTATACCGTTTCTTACTTATAGGGGGAAGGCTTGTGAATTACAAAAATACGATTTTGCTCGCGCTGTCTGTATTCGCGCTTCCTCCGGCTTTTGCCCAAGAGGCTCAGCAAGCCGAGGAACCTGAGAAAGGCGTAATCGATACCTTGGTATCAAATGGTTTGTACTTTCAAATAGGAGGAGGGCTTGCCCAGTTTCAGGACGAAAAGTACAAACACGATAACAACATCACCAGTTTGAAATACAGTTTGGGTATCACGACAGAACCTTTAGATTATGAGATAGCTTATCGCAGCTTATCGGACGGCAATGGCTTTGACATGAAAGGCTTGGATATTCTCGCCAAACACAAATGGTCATTATGGCGCGATGGCGGGTTATTTGCTGGTGTGGGTGGCTACGTCTACAACGCAGACATGGATAAACCACAGTTGGACTCACCGACAGAAACAAGCGGCGTGGCACCGTATCTATCGGTGGGCGGTTACTATGCTCTGAGTGAGTTTATTGATGTTTCTGTCCAATTCGACAATTTATTCAATGTGAGTGTGCTCGATCAGAACTATGACAAGAAAGACACCAAGCAGTTGCGTCAAGTGAATTTGTCTCTGGTGTTGCATCCATGGTCAAGCAGCAGCTACGACCCTCAACCAATCGAGCACATAGAAGACGCACCTGAAGAGCAGACCGTGATTCTCGCTGAGAACAGTCCGGTATACAGCTACGATGACGCGTCATTGAATCTGCAAATGGAAACGCAACTGATGCAAATGGCAAGTCGCATTGCTGAACTGGAAAGTTATGAAGTAGTGGTAACTGGAGGAGCCGATAGTAAGCCTGCGTATTTGGAGCACAATACACGTTTAGCAGCAGAGCGAGCGAAAGTGGTCGCTGACTTCTTGATTTTACATGGCGTGAAAGCGGAGAACATTCGTCTTGAGACGTCTGTCATCGAACAAGAGCGCAGTGAACAAGACGCGCGGAAAGTGGAAGTGATGGTGAACGGAACCGAATTGGTTTCACCGTAATAACGACAGCAAGAGCACTCTAACCACAAATAAAAATCCCTCACCAATCGGCGAGGGATTTTTTGTATTCGGTAAGGATGAGGTTGGTTTTCATCCCTTTTGAATCTCGTAACGATTAATCGTTCTTTTCTTTACCGTAAACGCGAACGCCCGCTTTAGAGCCTTCAGAGTTACCGTAAACTTCGATGTTTTTCACACAGCGGCGGTAACCAAAGTAACGCCAATCTGTCATCTTGTCTTTCTTCAAATCACGGTGGAAGCGAATGGTTTTCTCATCACCGTTTTGGAAGCGTACAACGACCTTTCTTAATTCTAGGTCTTTCTCTGCTTTTACTTTGATCGCGTTAGTGTTGCGGCAAATCACCATCGGGATTTTTGCAGCTAGGTTACCGTGCTCAAGCAAGATAGTACGACCTAAAGTAAATTTATCGTCTGCATGTGCAGGAGCGATAAGTGTTGTTGCAGCCAATGCTGCCGTGATAATAGCGGTATAAATTTTCATTCAAATAATCACAAAAACACAGGAGCGCGAATCATAGTCGAGAGAAATGAAAAACAGCTAGCAATATTTTTTCTTGTGAATGAAATTTCACACTCCGCTGACTTTGATTGCATAAATGTGAGAATTTTTCTTGTGAAGATTGTGCGGTAGAAGAATCACGGGTGTTAGCCGCAGTTGGTAGCATTCAATCGCCAAAGATGTCGATAGGGGATTATGGCTTTATCGCATTGGCGTTTGATACAGAGGGCAACCTATTTGCCCTTCACTCCAGTAAGTGATGATTGGGTAGTTGGGGGCATGATGTTGTCCTTTTAAATCGTCATAAATACATAAAATAATCTGCGCACATTCTCTATTTTGTCGGCTTTGTTGCGTAATTCAGACGAGAAACTAAGCCGCCCAAAGTTGAGTGACTTTTAGACAATGCGCTGAGTTTCAGGCATACCAAGTCCTGTAAGCTTGTTCAGCGCTTTAATCATTGCGTAAGTCTCGCCAACCTGAGCGTTGTAATGTCGGAGGCTGAGTTTCCCACCTAACA
>NZ_JAHGAH010000170.1:0-7321 GCF_030248475.1 Vibrio sp. D173a | reverse complement strand
CGTTGATGTTTTGAACGATGGAATCTCGAATTGTACACGATACATTCGATTATTTTTACCCGAACATTTAGTAAAAAGAGCTCTTGAAACCAAAGACTCCGACTCTTCACTAGCTTGGTTGTTGAGTGCAGTGAAGCATGCGGCATCATTTTAATAAGACGACTTTAGAAAGAACAGGGTGCATAGCGGCAATAGTCGCGCTCAGAGAACGTTAACGTTACGGCATTAACGAGCGGGCCCTAGTATGTTATCGGTATTTATGACCCTTTGGGTTATCAAGGGAAGCAAGTCGAAAGGCGACACTTCGGGTAAACAATAAATGCAAACGCGCGTGGTTGGCTGGCCAACAACAATTACTGGTCGGCGACGGTCAATGGTTCGAACTACAACAATCTGAACCTCAACAGCAACAACCCGAGCAACGAGAACTACGCGTCCTGCGTCTCAGGTTAACATAATTTTTCTGGAGTCGTCTTATTAAAATGAAGTCCTTTTTTAATCGTGAAATGTTCATAGTACGCGTTGTTTGGTAGTAGATAACGCTTGAGTTCGCCAAAATGGCAATGGTAAAGGCTTTCAACTTGCAATGATTGGCTTGGTTTAGTCGTCCATGGTAGCTGTTTACCGTGGATTGCATCGCCTTGAGTTGAGTGTAAAGCGGAGCCGCTCGAATTAGTTCAGCGGCAAGTGGTAGGTTGGCGGAAATGGTTTCAGAACCAGTTTGAACACGGTTAGTCCATTCCCATGAATATAAATATTTACAGCTTTAAGGAGCGTTGTTAATGAATAAACGATGGGCGATAGCGCTCTTGCTGAGTTCGTCCTCGCAAGCGTCATGGTATATTGAACCTCGCCTTTACTCAGGAGAGGAATTGAATAGTGGGGTCATGGCGCATTACTCGCTACCTTGGGGTGACGTGGGGGGCGGTTTGCTGTCTAACTTTAATGCTTCCAAAAAAAAGTACGAACTGGATGCAGAAGTGCAGTTAAGTAAGGCATTTCAGTTAAATGAGCACTGGGCGTTTGCCATTGGGTTTGGTTCACTGCTCGGAGAGCATTGGTTAAGCGATTATCAGTTTCGTTATCGAGTTAATGATTTTACCTGGCTGACGACGGGGTACCGGTATCATCTTGACGAAGATTATCACAGCCAAAATCAGTTCTATTTGGGGTATCGTTTGGGGATTGATGGTGCGGCGGATGTGCTGGCGCTCTCCCCTGCGTATAACGAGTTCGTGATGGATTCTGAGTTTTACGCGCAGGGTTTGTTTGGCGTCGGGGCAGATACCGAGCTGTGGGGAGCAGGGTTTGGCGTGAACTTCCCGTCATCGCCTTGGGGGGCGGAGTTTAATTTCGCCCGCTCGGACACAGAGAAGCGTCAAAATGACGAAGCTCACCTCAGTTGGATGGCGTTATCTGGCACCTATCGCTGGACGCATTTTCTCATGGATGACCTCACCTTAAAAAGCGGCTTGGGCGTGGCGAGTGTTCATCAAGAGCGTTGCTGTCAAGTTCGAGAAGATGAGCGTGGTTGGGCATTGACTCCAGATGTTGAGATTAGTTATCGACTGGGTCAGTACTGGGATGTGTTTGGTGGTTATCGCTTCTTTGTTGGCGATAAAGGCGCGTTATCTCCGAATGCGTTCACGCTGGGCGTTCGTGCGTATTGGTCGCGTCAGGCGCCGGTGACCACCTTGCTCAATGATGGTTATGTGCCGCCGGCTATGCAGACGTTACGCGACAATACCTTTGCTTTGTCCGAGCAGATTTCACAAGCCGTGAATACAGAGTACTCTGAACAAAATCAATTCTTTATTCAGCCGGATGCGACGGCGGTTCATTGGCATTCTTTGGTCTTAACGCTGGAAGATGGACGTGAATTTCATATCCCACTGTCGGGTCGAGCTGGTCGCTTGAAAACGCCATTGCCGGATGGTAAGCAGGTATTACGCTTTGCTTTGATTGGGCAAGAGAAAGAGGGCGGCGCTATTCGTCGGGTTGAGTCGACTCAGCTTGTGGTGACAGAGGAAGGAAAAGGATTCAATGTCCTGCTGTCGGTTCGGTCTCATGCTTTAGGAGAGAGTTTGCATGTGCAAGCGTATTAGTGCTCTTTGGGTTGGCGCTTTCTTCTTTTTATGCGCTTCATCTTTTGCAAGTGATGAGGTGGATTGGTCTGTCTTTGCAGGGTGGTGCCCAGCAAGTTTTGAAGCGTGTGCCGCGTCGTTATCTGATGAGGTGGTGCTTGATGAGGTATCGGCGCCGGGCCATCACGCGTTAAATGATGGTGACACGCTTTTGTTTTCAGAGTTGTTGCCAGCCTATCGCGCGTTAACACAGGGGCAGGCGGTTTCCGACCTTGATTCTTACATCCGCCGATTGAAAGTCAACATCGAAGTGCGTGAGCAGCTTTATCATTACGCGACGGGTAAGGGCGACATCCCGACTTTGCCTTCACGCAGTGAGTTGCGCCATTACCGTAAGGAGTTGAGTTATTTAAAATCCTTGCAAGCGGTCAATCAAAAGCAGAGGCAATTGTTGGAGAAGCGTCAGGATGATGACAGGTTATTTGAATTGAAGTCACAAGTGGCCTTGCTGGGTCGTCAACTGGATGACGCTGCTTCTGTGCTTAAAGAGCAACTGAAAAGTGATATCGAAATGGAAAAGCGCATCCTCCGTTACTTTATTTACAAAAGAGAGCAGGTCAGTGAATAAGACAATATTAACCACGGTCATGCTGGGTGGGTTTCTAAGTGGGGGGGGGCAAGGAGCGCCTTTATTATATACCGATTACATTGCGGCTTTAGAAGCGCCGGTTTCAAACGAGCTTCAGCAGTATGTCCGTGATGGCACCGCACCAGAGCGAGTGATGAATATTTTACTTAAGCAGAATCAAAAAGTGACACTGGACTCGTCGTTAGTCTTTTTAGATAACGTGAACTTTTTGCTTTCTGAGTCGGATTATGCGCCGTATCAATCGACATTGCATCAGATGGACATTCAGACGCGGATGCTCAATGGCGATGTTGAGGGCGGGGTGGCAGCCATTGCTCGTTTACCGTCATCAGAGCAATCCTCTTATCGTTTGTTGTGGGTTGCTGGGTTATTGCAGTTAAACCGCACATCGCAAGCGGTGGAAGTCTTCAATGCCTTGTCATCGGAAGAGTACCGTCACAATAAAGAGCCGGCGCTGAATGTGGCTCAATATATGGTGATTAACCATGGTGTGGCGAGTGATTCATTGCACTTTCCCGAGCAGGGTAATGATGCGTTTGCTCTGCAGTTGGCGAACGTTTACGAGCGCAGCGGTTTGTATGCCAAATCTTTGGGCGAGCGTCTTCGCCGTTTGTCGTTCATAGCGGCGCCCTCTGCTCAACAGGCTTATCGTCAAACGTTAGTGGCTTTTGCTAAAGAGCATGATTTAGTTCGTGATGAACGTCAACTGATGGAAGCCTACCTTGTTGCCGCTGTGGCGGGCGAGGGCGTTGTTGGTGAAAAGAGTGATGTGAATGATTACAGTCATGTGTTGGTGCAATACTATTTCGATGAACGTAATCAAGCGCAACAATCACGATGGTCTGATGAATGGCTAGAAGCACAACGACGCCTGAGTGACGTCGATACAGCGACGCGGCAAGCGTATCTTGAGAATCGCATTTATCGTTACCGCGCCTCTCGCCCTCCCGTTTTTTATTCAGACGTCGTGGCATTGGCGGGGCTGACGCAAGAGCGTCAAACGATTGTGAGCGAATATTCCGCGTCTTTGCCCTCATCGATTCAAATCCTGTTGCTTGAAGGGTTCTTTGCTCTTCCGCTTAAAGCCGATAACGCCACGCTTACCATGGCGGATGCTTATGCCCGTTTGATTGGGCAATGTAATGATACGGTCCCAATGGAAGTGAGGGCACTAAAAGGGCATCAATTTGTCAGTCACGATGACTTTGAGTTGGCACAGCAATGCTTTTCATCGGTGGTGTGGGGGCGAGTTGCGCTGTCTGACAGCATAATCTCGTCGCTTTCTCAAGAGCAAAATCAAGTGGATTACATGGCGATGAAGCAACGTGGTCATAGTGCGGCCATGATAGCCATGGCTCAACAAGGCGATGCGGCCATGCGTTTGGATGCGGCACTCTTTGCGGTGGAGGCTGAGCCATTGACTTTTGAGCGTTTGAATGTGCTGGGTGAGATTGGTGTTGTGTTGGCATTAACCGATGTGCAGCAAAAAGATATGAACGCTCGAATTAACGAACGATTGCGTCAAGAGGAGCAGTTTGAATTGCTCCTTCCTCGCTTAGAGCAAGCGCCAAAGGAAAATGCATTGGCGTTAGCGTATTGGTTTATGTCGCAAGACCAAGAAGAAAAAGCGGTGGCGTTTCTTTTGATGCGCTTAGCGCAGCCAGAGCCTTTGCTTGATATGGATGAAATCAAGGTGGTGCGTTATCTAGACAGTGTCTTTTCGTCTTTGTCGCAAGAGACTCAGCAGCACCTTCGCCAGGTTTCAAACGATGGTGTCAAAAAAATGCTGCAACTTCAGGCGCTCGAAGCGTCATTGGCTTTTCATATTGAAGAAGCCGATATGATGGTGGCGATTGAACAAGCGTTGGCGCAGTACCAACAATTAAAAACCTCATTGACTTCCGCGCCTGCGGCGAATGCGAGTGCGCAGCTGTGGTTGTTGGGGCAACTTGAATGGCAGTTGGGGCAATTTCTCAATCAACAAGTGGCGATGGCCCCAGAGGCATTAAAACCGATATTGAATGAGCAGGTGAAACAGAGAGAGGCTAAAGCAAGGCATTACGTTCATCAAGTTATTGAGCAGCGCGTTGAGGGCGTGATGGATACGCGAGTTCTTGATGCGGTGTTGTTTATGGAGAAGAACTAAATGAAACCATGGTTAATTGTGTGGGGGGGATTGATGTTGACGGGGTGCGCGCAACCACCTCAACCTAAAGAGCAAGTCTTGCAGGAGGATAGCCCCCCTTCTTGTGTGGCGTCACTTTCTCAGTTGGAGGCGCAAGCCTATGCCTATGTGCGAGCTTTTCAGGCGTGCGAGGAGCCAGTGACAAACGACGAGCTGGTTCGGCGATATGTGCAGGCGCTCATTGCAAGCGGGCAATATCAAACGCTATTAGAAGGCACTGCGTTTTCTGAGACGGTGGATGCCGAATTGGCACAATATTGGACGGACTGGGCGAGAGATGTATTGTGATGAGACGAGTCTCTAACGTATTACTTATTTGTGTCATGGGAAGCATGAATGCCTGGTCGCAAGAGGGCATGGACTCGGATGATGCCGGCATCGATGCTGGCGTGACGTTTGTTGATGCTCAATCTCAAGATGAAGTGCTTCGCCAATATTTATTGTCACCTCCGGCATTGGTTGATGAAGACCAGTCGGATGAGATGCTGTATGAATTTATGAATCAAAAAATCAAGTGGGAAGAAAATGACTGAAGTGATGATGACCTTTTTTAAAAGTGGTGGCGTTTTTATGCTTCCAATTGCGATTGTCGGGCTGATTGCCGTTGCGATTGTGATTGAGCGTATCGTCGTGATGCTTATTTATCGTTATCAAATTACCCAAGATACTCGTCAATTTGTTGACGGCATGCTCTTGGCTCCAGAAGAGGCGCTATCTCAGTTAACACAAAGTCGTTCAGTTCTTGCTCAGACGGTTCGCAGTGCGCTGGAAGCGTATCAAGTGAATTCGATTTCAAAGGAAGAGTTTGAAGAGTTGGTGGGCATCAGTGCTATTCATTCTGTTCGACGCTTAAGTCGTCGTACGACAGTTATTTCTACGTTAGCGAACGTGGCGACGTTATTGGGTTTGCTTGGTACTATCATGGGTTTGATTCAAAGTTTTGCGTCAGTGGCGCAAGCAACGGGCCCTGAAAAATCAACGCTCCTTTCTGAGTCGGTATCGGTAGCAATGAATACGACCGCTTTTGGTTTGATGGTCGCCATTCCGCTGCTGTTGGTGTATGTCTTTATCGATAATGCATCAAACAAAGCAGTAGAAAGCCTTCAAGTTGGGTGCGCTACGGTACAAAACAAGCTTTATCAGAAGCGAGACTGATATGAAATCGAATCCTTTTAATCGAAAGGCTTCAGAGAATGGTACAGAGCTAAACATTACCCCCTTTTTGAGTTTGATGGTGGTATTGATACCGGTCCTATTGGTGAGCGCCAAGTTTTCGTTGCTGGCGCAATACGATTTCTATTCTCGCGCAAACGATGTGTTTGCGAAGGAGGCCGCGACGCCTTATGTGCTTAGATTGACGGACAGTGATGTATTGCTGTCTCGCGGAGAGTCGGTGTTGTTTGTGCATGAAGTAGCCGACAAAGAGGTTTTGGTTTCGGCGTTAAGAATGCATTTACAGGCATTGTCAACCTCGGCGCCTTTGACGGTGTCACTTGAATCGTCTTATAGCTACCAAGAAATAGTGGGACTGTTCGATGTACTTTCTCCGTTTTCCGAGGTCTTTCCATCCATTTCGGTAAGGGTAGAGGTGTCGGAATAGCCATGAATGTACCGTTTCAACAATTGATGATGAATCGCCAAAAGAAGAGCGCCGCAGTTTTGAATTTGGTGTCGTTGATGGACATCTTTACTGTGCTGGTTTTTTTTCTGCTGTTTAATGTGCACGACGAGCAAGGGGTGGTTATGGGGCAGCACGTTTCCAACTTGCCGCTCTCAACGCAGGCCGTCTTACTTGATGAAGAAAGTAACATACAGGTGCTGGAGCTTGCCAGTGGTTCGGTAGCGTATTTTTCTGAGCAAGAAATACCTGTGGACAATGGACTTGCCGCCGTCACGGAAGCGATGACGCAATATTGCCAAAAGGCGAGTGAAACCTTGCCTTGTCAGCGATTGGCCATTGAAGCGCCGCCGGAGGTGCCCTATTCTTTTGTCAACCAATTTATCGAGCTAGGTCGAAGTGTTGGTTTTAAAAACGTTTATCTTGTGGTTGCACAAAAGTAAGAGGTATAGATGCAATTATTGTATAGCGAGCAGCGGGAAAATGCCTTTTTACTACTTTTGATGACCTGTTTTTCAATCGGTCTGATGCTGTTTGGGAGTCGCTTGGCAGACTTTGCGGTTCCTGAGCCTTTGGTGCAGGAAGAGGAAAAGGAGGCTGTGTTGCTCATGTTAGCTCCAGTCGTCTCCCAAGACACTTCAACTCTTGGCAAAGAAGAGAAGAGATCCTCGTTGGTAAAGAGCACATCGCCATCACGTACTCGATCTGAAGAGTTATCAGACATAAAGATTGACACAAAGGATGAGGCCATTTTTATGCTGGCAAAAGAACCAGAACCAGAACCA
>NZ_JAHGAH010000017.1:0-19165 GCF_030248475.1 Vibrio sp. D173a | reverse complement strand
CTTCCGCACCATTATTTGATATGTCTTAGGACTATCGCCCGTAGGTCTATCGCCAAGCGGTAAGGCAGCGGCTTTTGATGCCGCCATTCCCTGGTTCGAATCCAGGTAGACCTGCCATATTCAATGTTACTGATGTTTTACCAATTACATCAGTAACTACAGATCAAGTTGCGGAAGTGGCGGAATTGGTAGACGCACCAGATTTAGGTTCTGGCGCCGCAAGGTGTGAGAGTTCAAGTCTCTCCTTCCGCACCATACTTGATTAAAGAATATAGAATGGCTACGTAGCTCAGCTGGTTAGAGCACATCACTCATAATGATGGGGTCACAGGTTCGAATCCCGTCGTAGCCACCATTAATATAGATTTTAGATGCGGAAGTGGCGGAATTGGTAGACGCACCAGATTTAGGTTCTGGCGCCGCAAGGTGTGAGAGTTCAAGTCTCTCCTTCCGCACCATCTAAAAATAATCTATACTTTGCGGAAATGGCGGAATTGGTAGACGCACCAGATTTAGGTTCTGGCGCCGCAAGGTGTGAGAGTTCAAGTCTCTCTTTCCGCACCATACTTTCCCTTATAGGAAAGCACTTAGTTGAAAGGCTAAGGTTAGTAGGGCTATCGCCAAGCGGTAAGGCAGCGGCTTTTGATGCCGCCATTCCCTGGTTCGAATCCAGGTAGCCCTGCCATTACACAACGTTGTTGAGGTTTTACCAATTACCTTGATAACTACAGAATAAGTTGCGGAAGTGGCGGAATTGGTAGACGCACCAGATTTAGGTTCTGGCGCCGCAAGGTGTGAGAGTTCAAGTCTCTCCTTCCGCACCATTCTTGAAAAACCCAGCATTAATTTGCTGGGTTTTTTCTTTTTTCTGATTCTGGACTCGGTAGATCTCTGATTTATCGAATTAAAAAAGCGAGCTCATGGCTCGCTTTTTTTCTATCTATTGCTTTTTATCGACTGCTTTCTATGTGCTCTGAAGTCTTTTACATACCTAGCGCATACTTCAATACTTGCGCTTTGATCGGCCCTGAGTTTTCTGCCAGCTTCAATGCTGCATTACGAGCGAACTTCAACGGACCTAAATCATTACTGAAGCCTTTGTAGAACACATCCATGCCCGTTTGCATTAACAAGTTATCTGGTCGACGAGCGCGCTCATATTTGGTAAGCAATGCATCGTTAAGTTGTTCTTGCTGCTCGGTAACCGCAAGCAGAACATCAACATCTTTAAAGCCGAGATTCACGCCTTGCCCAGCAAGTGGGTTGATTGTATGAGCAGAATCCCCCACTAACACGCAATTCTTGTTTGAATAGCTTTGGGCATGGCGGCGAGTGAGTGGGAATGAGCCAAATTGTAGAACTTCAATATCACCCAACTCGGCAGGGAAATGACGTAGGATCTCTTCTCTTAAATGAGGTTTCGTCATCGCGCATAATTGTTTAATGCGTTTTGGCGAGTCATACCAAACCAACGAACCCTGCCCAACGTCTTGACCGTCTTCAATTAATGAGCATAACGGCAAGAATGAGCGTGGACCTGACGGAGTAAATTGTTGCCAAGTGATGTCTTGTTGCGGCAGCTCAGTTTTCACGTTGATCAGCATGCAGTGTTGACGGTAATCCCATGCGGTTACGCCAATACCCGCCAATTGACGAACTTTTGAGTTCGCGCCATCAGCACCAATCACCCAATTAGCTTCAAACTGCTCGCCGCTTTCTAGCGTTACACGGTTTACCTCGGCAAATTCGATGTCTTTCAATCGCTCTGGGCACATCACCGTTAAGTTGTCGTGTTGTGCGAAAGCTTGCCAAAGACCAAGTTGGATTAGTCGATTTTCAACGATATAGCCTAACTGCTCCAACGAAAGCTCATCAGAGTGAAAACGTGTACGGCACTCAGGATGTTCCCACGTTTCCAAACGACGATAAGGGCACACTCGCATGTTTTCAATCGCAGACCATACACCTAATGAATCAAGTAACTTCACCGACTGATGAGAAATCGCGGAAACGCGAATATCCAGCGCTTGAGAAGCCTCAAACGCCTTTGGCTCTGCGCCTTCGACCACTACAACACTTCTGCCTTGCTTGGCAAACCCAACAGCCACTGCTGCTCCGACCATGCCGCCACCGATTACGGCGATGTCATACTTGTTCATTTTTTGCTCTTCATCGTATTGATTAATTGGCGTTTTTTAATTGTACGTTCCATGACTATTTTTACAAAATTGTTTAACAAAAAACCTTGCTGTATATAGGGCAAAAAACTAGATTTCATCAGGGTTTGCAGAGAATTCGTCAGATCACTAGTCAGGTGCTTTTTAAAGCAGTACAATACGCCGCTTACCGCCGAGATGGCGGCTATAATTTGAGCAATAGCTCTCCGATTTAAGTACAACTGAACGAGCGAAAGTGAGATGAGTAAGAAACTGCTAATTAAAACCTGGGGCTGCCAGATGAACGAATACGATTCATCAAAAATGGCCGACCTGCTTAATGCTGCAAACGGCTACGAGCTGACAGAAGAGCCAGAGGAAGCAGACGTACTTCTACTTAACACCTGTTCGATCCGTGAAAAAGCGCAAGAGAAAGTTTTCCACCAGCTTGGCCGTTGGAAAACACTAAAAGATAAAAAACCTGGCGTAGTTATCGGCGTAGGTGGTTGTGTAGCAACTCAAGAAGGTGATCACATCCGTCAGCGTGCACCATACGTTGACGTCATTTTTGGTCCGCAAACTCTTCACCGTCTTCCTGAGATGATTAAACAATCTCAATCGGATGAAGCACCAGTAATGGACATTTCGTTCCCAGAAATCGAAAAGTTCGACCGTCTACCTGAGCCTCGTGCTGAAGGTGCAACGGCATTCGTTTCTATCATGGAAGGCTGTTCTAAGTACTGTACTTACTGTGTAGTACCGTACACTCGTGGTGAAGAAGTAAGCCGTCCAATGGATGACGTACTGTTCGAAATTGCACAACTAGCAGATCAAGGCGTACGTGAAGTAAACCTACTGGGTCAAAACGTAAACGCATACCGTGGTCCTATGCACGACGGCGAAATCTGTTCATTTGCAGAACTGCTTCGTTTGGTTGCGTCTATCGATGGTATTGATCGTATCCGCTTTACAACAAGCCACCCATTAGAGTTTACTGATGACATCATCGCGGTATACGAAGACACACCTGAGCTAGTGAGCTTCCTTCACCTACCAGTACAAAGTGGTAGTGACCGAGTGCTGACTATGATGAAACGTCCTCACACTGGGATTGAGTACAAGTCGATCATCCGTAAAATGCGTAAAGCACGTCCTGATATCCAAATCAGTTCAGACTTTATCGTTGGTTTCCCTGGTGAAACAGACAAAGATTTCCAAGACACAATGAAGCTAATCAAAGACGTAGACTTTGACATGAGCTTCAGCTTCATCTTCTCTCCACGTCCAGGTACGCCAGCGGCAGATTACCCTTGTGACCTATCAGAGCAAGTGAAGAAAGAGCGTCTATACGAGCTACAACAAACAGTAAACACGCAAGCAATGCGCTACTCTCGTCAAATGCTAGACACTGAGCAACGCGTTCTGGTTGAAGGTCCTTCTAAGAAGAACCTAATGGAGCTACGCGCTCGTACAGAAAACAACCGTGTAGTAAACTTTGAAGGTAGCGCAGACCTAATTGGTCAATTCGTTGACGTGAAGATTACGGACGTATTTGCTAACTCACTACGTGGTGAGCTAGTACGTACAGAAAAAGACATGGACCTTCGTAGTGTGATTTCACCAACGCAAATGATGGCGAAAACACGTCGCGAAGATGAGCTAGGTGTAGCTACTTTTACGCCATAAGCTCGTACAAATAGCCATTGAGAGCCTGGTCGTTATCAGGCTCTCGTTAAGTGGCATAAAATGAGAGGCAACATTGAGCAATAAAATCGTAACGCTAGAAATCAATCTAGAACCTTCAGACAACCGCCGACTAGCAAGCCTGTGCGGTCCATTCGATGACAACATCAAGCATTTAGAACGTCGTCTAGGCGTTGAAATTAACCACCGTAGCGACCTTTTCACCATTGTCGGTAAACCTCATACCGCAGCAGCTGCGCTGGATATCCTAAAAACCCTTTACGTAGACACCGCTCCTGTCCGCGGCGAAACCCCTGATATCGAACCAGAACAGATCCATCTGGCAATCAAAGAATCGGGTGTTCTGGAGCAAAACACCGAATCGAATTTCGAACACGGTAAAGAAGTCTTCGTTAAAACGAAAAAAGGCGTGATCAAGCCTCGTACACCAAATCAGGGCCAATACCTGATGAACATGGTGACGCACGATATCACTTTCGGTATCGGTCCTGCTGGTACTGGTAAAACGTACCTAGCGGTTGCGGCAGCCGTTGACGCACTAGAGCGCCAAGAGATCCGCCGTATTCTACTTACTCGTCCTGCGGTTGAAGCAGGTGAGAAACTGGGCTTCCTACCTGGTGATTTGAGCCAGAAAGTCGACCCTTACCTACGTCCTCTGTACGATGCCCTGTTTGAAATGCTGGGCTTTGAGCGCGTAGAAAAGCTGATTGAACGTAACGTGATTGAGGTAGCACCTCTTGCTTACATGCGTGGTCGTACTCTAAACGACGCCTTCATCATTCTTGATGAGAGCCAAAACACCACCGTCGAGCAGATGAAGATGTTCCTGACGCGAATTGGCTTCAACTCTCGCGCGGTTATCACCGGTGACGTCACTCAAATTGACTTACCTCGCGGTGCGAAATCAGGGCTTCGACATGCAATTGAAGTACTGAGCGAAGTTGACGACATCAGCTTTAACTTCTTCCAAGCTGACGACGTAGTGCGCCATCCAGTTGTAGCGCGCATCGTTAACGCTTACGAGAAGTGGGAAGCGCAAGACCAGAAAGAACGTAAAGAGTTCGAAAAACGCCGTCGTGAAGAACGTGATGCCAAACTGCTAGAAGCAGCCAAAGCTGAACTGAACGCACAAGTTGCGGCAACTAAGGAATAACCATGGCAATTGAACTTGATTTGCAACTGGCAGTCGAAAATGAAGAAGGCTTACCTTCTGAGCAAGATTTCCAATTGTGGCTAGATAAGACTATCCCTTTATTTCAGCCTCAAGCGGAACTGACAATTCGTATTGTCGACGAGCAAGAAAGTCACGAGCTAAACCACGAATACCGTGGTAAAGATAAGCCGACCAATGTGCTGTCTTTCCCATTCGAAGTACCACCTGGTATGGAAATGGACCTACTAGGCGATTTGATCATCTGTCGTCAAGTTGTTGAAAAAGAGGCAGTAGAGCAGAACAAGCCTCTACTAGCACATTGGGCGCATATGGTTGTACATGGCAGCTTGCATCTGCTAGGTTATGACCATATCGAGGATGATGAAGCTGAAGAGATGGAATCCCTCGAAACAGAAATCATGCAAGGTATGGGTTATGAAGACCCGTATATTGCTGAAAAAGAGTAACTTTGGTTGCTCGACAGGGAAAGGCGAACCACCCAGATAACCATCTCGTGCTCGTCTTTCTATGTGAGCTATCACACATCTGATAGCGTTACTTAATTGAGAAACAATGAACGAAGATAATTCTCCCTCTTCTAATGAAGGCAAGAAAGAAAAGGCAGAAGGTCCGAGTAGAAAGTCCTTCTTTGAACGTCTAGGTCAACTATTTCAAGGCGAACCAAAAGACCGCCAAGAGCTTGTGGATGTAATCCGCGACTCAGAAATCAATGACCTGATTGACCACGACACCCGCGACATGCTTGAAGGTGTTATGGAAATCTCCGAAATGCGCGTGCGTGACATTATGATCCCGCGTTCGCAAATGGTTACTGTTGAGCGCACAGACGATCTAGATACTTTGATCGCACTGATCACTGATGCTCAACACTCTCGCTACCCTGTGATCAGCGAAGATAAAGACCATGTGGAAGGCATTCTACTAGCGAAGGACTTACTCAAATACTTGGGCTCAGGCAGTAACCCATTTGATATCGAAGAAGTAATTCGACCAGCAGTCGTGGTACCGGAAAGTAAACGCGTCGACCGCCTGCTGAAAGAATTCCGTGAAGAACGTTATCACATGGCGATTGTTGTCGATGAATTCGGTGGTGTTTCTGGTCTTGTGACTATCGAAGATATCCTTGAAGAAATCGTAGGGGATATTGAAGATGAGTTTGATGACGATGAAGAAACCGATATCCGTAAGCTGAGCAAACACACGTTTGCTGTCAGAGCTCTGACAACCATTGAAGAGTTTAATGAGACATTCGGTACCAACTTCAGCGATGAAGAAGTGGATACCGTTGGCGGCATGGTAATGACTGCTTTTGGTCACCTACCATCGCGTGGCGAAGTCGTGGATATTGAAGCATACAGCTTCAAAGTAACGGCTGCCGACAACCGTCGTGTCATTCAACTTCAAGTGACGATTCCAGGCGAAGAAAAGCTGGTTGAAGCCACTCAAGAGTAACGCGATACCCTAACATCGGGAATATCAGAAAAATAAAATGATGAATGTACTCTTTCATCGCCTCAAGCGGCCCTTAGTGGCCGCTTTTGTTGGCGCCTCCACTACCCTAGCATTTGCCCCTTACCAGTTATGGCCAATCGCCATACTCAGCCCTGCCATTCTACTTATTCTTCTTGCAAACCAATCGCCTAAGCGCGCGCTTTGGATCGGTTATGCCTGGGGGCTAGGTCAATTTGCGACGGGTGTAAGTTGGGTTTACGTCAGCATTGCTGGCTTTGGCGGCATGCCGCTAATTGCAAACCTCTTCCTTATGGGCTTACTGATCGCTTACCTGTCGGTTTACACCGGCCTGTTTGCATGGCTCAGCAACAAGTTCTTCCCAGAATTTACCCTAAGCAAAGCACTGCTTGCAGCCCCTGCATTATGGCTAGTCACCGACTGGCTACGCGGCTGGGTAATGACAGGCTTCCCTTGGCTATGGCTTGGCTACAGCCAAATTGATGCGCCATTTGCTAGCTTTGCGCCTATTGGTGGTGTAGAGCTATTAACCCTGTTTATCATGATCAGTGCTGGCGCATTGGCGTACGCATGGATCCATAAGCAATGGTTAATGATCATCATCCCTGCCGTGCTATTAAGTGCGGGCTTTGGTATCCGTCAGTACGATTGGGTCACTCCACGTGTGGAAGACACCACCAAAGTTGCACTGATCCAAGGTAACGTTGACCAGAACCTAAAATGGCTACCGAGCCAACGCTGGCCAACCATCATGAAATACGCAGACCTCACTCGTGAGAACTGGGATGCTGACATCATCGTATGGCCAGAAGCCGCGATCCCTGCATTTGAAATTGAAGTACCATCGTTCCTAAGAAACATTGATGCTGCCGCGAAGATGAATAACAGCGCCATCATTACTGGTGTCGTTAACCAAGGTGAAGACGGTCAGTTCTACAACAGCATTCTATCGCTCGGTGTGAACCCATACGGCGATTACAGCTTTGATATGGATAAGCGCTACCACAAACACCACCTATTACCATTTGGTGAGTTTGTGCCGTTTGAAGATGTACTGCGTCCACTAGCACCATTCTTTAACTTACCGATGTCATCGTTCAGTCGTGGCGACTTTGTTCAGCCAAACATCGTGGCGAACGGTAAGCATATGGACCCAGCACTGTGTTATGAAATTATATTCAGCGAACAAGTGCGCCAGAATGTTACCGACGATACTGATTTCATTCTAACGCTGTCTAATGATGCGTGGTTTGGTCATTCGATTGGTCCATTGCAACACATGGAAATCGCTCGAATGCGTGCTCTTGAGCTTGGTAAGCCACTTATTCGTTCGACCAATAACGGCGTAACAGCGGTAACCGACCATAAAGGTAAAATCATTGAGCAAATCCCTCAATTTGAAACCGCAGTACTTCGTGCAGAGCTTGTACCTACCGACGGACAAACTCCGTATCGTATCGTGGGCACATGGCCGCTCTACATTTGGGCTGGATTGAGTTTGATGTTGGCTTGGTGGTTACCAAGAAAGAAAAAGTCATAAACGCAAAAAAGAGGCTCTAGAGCCTCTTTTTTATTCCATCACGTTTTAACGTCTCACTATGGTTTCAGTGACTGACGACTAAAGCCAGTATGATTGCACTTAATGCATGGAATGATCACGGTTGGGTGGTTATATGTCGTCTTGTGACCACATTCGTCACAGACTAAAGTACCAAGGCCAATCACCTCGCCCGCTTCATAAAGCCCTTGATGCTCTAAGTCATCAAATAGCTCTACCCACTCCACTTTGGTTCTGTCGGTAATATCGAGCAGACCTTGCCAAATCGAATCAGCAATCGTGAGATAGAAAGGCCCACTCTTACCTTCTTCATAATTGTCCGAGAACTCTTTTAAATCCGCTTTTACATAAGCTGATATCAGTGAGAGTTCGTCTTTGGTCATGTCGTTGGCAGCATCCACCACTTTGCCCGACGTTTCGAATACTTTGTTAACTTCATCCGGACTGTGCTTCAAGGTTTCAATCACATCCTCGAGCATTTCCTCATAACCTGCTTTACGTTTAGGCATAACTGACCTCCATCTTTCCACTACCAAGCGTCACTTCAGACGCATGGGTATAGATTGGCTATTGTTGTGATCCCTAGCTTTAGGTATTCTATGACGATCTATTTAAGTCTGTTCTAACCGAACTCACAAATTCCAAGATAACCGGATACCATCGATGCAAGAACAATACAATCCACAAGACCTTGAACAGAAAGTTCAAAAGCACTGGGATGACAACAAGACCTTTGTTGTAAGTGAAGACCCAAACAAAGAAAAATTCTACTGTCTATCCATGTTCCCATACCCAAGTGGTCGACTGCACATGGGTCACGTGCGTAACTACACCATCGGTGACGTAGTATCTCGTTTCCAACGCCTACAAGGCAAAAACGTAATGCAACCAATCGGTTGGGATGCGTTTGGTCTACCTGCAGAAAACGCAGCGGTTAAAAACAACACCGCGCCTGCACCTTGGACTTACGAAAACATCGAATACATGAAGAACCAACTTAAGCTTCTAGGCTTTGGTTACGATTGGAACCGTGAATTCGCAACATGTACACCTGAGTACTACCGTTGGGAACAAGAGTTCTTCACGAAGCTTTACGAGAAAGGTCTGGTTTACAAGAAGACTTCTTCTGTTAACTGGTGTCCAAACGACCAAACTGTTCTTGCAAACGAACAGGTTGAAGACGGCTGCTGCTGGCGTTGTGACACGCCTGTAGAGCAAAAAGAAATTCCTCAGTGGTTCATCAAGATCACAGAATACGCTCAAGAACTGCTTGACGATCTAGACAAGCTTGAAGGTTGGCCAGAAATGGTGAAAACCATGCAGCGCAACTGGATCGGTCGTTCTGAAGGTGTTGAGCTGCGATTTGCCTTAAAAGACAGTGAAGTGAAAGGTCAACAAGACCTAGAAGTTTACACAACTCGTCCAGACACTCTAATGGGTGTGACTTACGTTGGTATCGCAGCAGGTCACCCTCTAGCAACTATCGCAGCTGAGAACAACCCAGAACTAGCAGCGTTCATCGAAGAGTGTAAGAACACCAAAGTTGCAGAAGCTGAGCTTGCGACAATGGAGAAGAAAGGTATGGCGACTAGCCTTACTGCTATTCACCCATTGAACGGCCGTGAAGTTCCTGTTTACGTAGCAAACTTCGTATTGATGGACTACGGTACAGGCGCTGTAATGGCAGTACCTGCGCACGACCAACGTGACTTCGAGTTCGCAACTAAGTACGGTCTAGACATCGTGCCTGTTATCAAGCCAGTTGATGGCAGTGAGCTAGACATCTCTGAAGCGGCATACACAGAGAAAGGTGTACTGTTCGATTCAGGTGAATTCGACGGTCTAGAATTCCAAGCGGCGTTCGATGCAATCGCAGCGAAGCTAGAAGCAGAAGGCAAAGGTACTAAGACAGTTAACTTCCGTCTACGTGACTGGGGTGTATCTCGTCAACGTTACTGGGGTGCGCCAATCCCTATGGTAACCACTGAAGACGGTGAAGTTCACCCAGTACCAGCTGACCAACTACCAGTAATCCTTCCAGAAGACGTGGTAATGGACGGCGTAACTAGCCCAATCAAAGCAGACAAAGAATGGGCGAAGACAACTTTCAACGGCGAACCTGCTCTACGTGAGACAGATACGTTCGACACGTTCATGGAGTCTTCTTGGTACTACGCACGTTACTGTTCACCACAAGCTGACGACATCCTAGATCCAGAAAAAGCAAACTACTGGCTACCAGTAGACCAGTACATCGGTGGTATCGAGCACGCTTGTATGCACCTACTGTACTCTCGCTTCTTCCACAAACTACTACGTGATGCTGGCTACGTAACGTCTGACGAACCGTTCAAGCAACTACTGTGTCAAGGCATGGTACTAGCAGACGCGTTCTACTTCGAGAACGAGAAAGGCGGTAAAGAGTGGGTTGCACCAACAGATGTTGCTGTTGAGCGTGACGGTAAAGGCCGCATCACTTCTGCGAAAGACACTGAAGGCCGCGATGTTACACACTCAGGCATGATCAAAATGTCTAAGTCGAAAAACAACGGTATCGACCCTCAAGAGATGGTAGATAAGTACGGCGCAGACACAGTACGTCTATTCATGATGTTCGCGTCTCCTGCAGACATGACACTTGAATGGCAAGAGTCTGGCGTAGAAGGTGCTAACCGCTTCCTGAAACGTGTTTGGAAACTAGTAAACGAGCACACATCAAAAGGTGCAGCAGAAGCAGTAGATGCAGCAGCACTTTCTGGTGACCAAAAAGCTCTTCGTCGTGATGTTCACAAAACTATCGCGAAAGTGACTGATGATATCGCTCGCCGTCAAACGTTCAACACAGCAATCGCTGCAATCATGGAACTGATGAACAAGCTAGCGAAAGCGCCTCAAGAATCTGCACAAGATCGTGCAATCCTTGATGAAGCGCTAAAAGCTGTTGTTGCCATGCTTTACCCAATCACTCCGCACATCTCATACGAACTATGGGCTGCGCTAGGTGAAGCTGACATCGATAATGCAGCATGGCCAACGTTCGACGAGAAAGCACTGGTTGAAGACGAGAAAACGATCGTTGTTCAAGTAAACGGTAAGCTACGTGCGAAACTGACTGTTGCTGCAGACGCAACGAAAGAACAAGTAGAAGAGCTTGGTCTAAACGACGAAAACGTTACTAAGTTCACAGATGGCCTAACTATCCGTAAAGTAATTTACGTACCAGGTAAACTGTTGAACATCGTTGCAAACTAGTCTTTCGCTAAAAACGAAACGCAGCTTGCAATAACTCAAAGCAACGCGAACCAATTCGCATGCTAGGAGTCATTAAACAGGGTAGTTCGCTACCCTGTTTATTTACCTCAAACCATTCATGCCGAGTGGTTTAAGGTAAATAACCCCTTCAATTTAGGATGAATACAATCAATGCGCTTTTTCTCTTTGATTAAACTACCAGTGGTTTTGGTATTAGCGGGGCTTCTTTCTGCCTGTGGTTTTCACCTTCGTGGCGAGTACTCCGTTCCGGAAGAGCTCCACACCATGTCTTTCACTAGCTATGATGAATACAGCCCATTGACGCGTTACATCCGCGCTCAACTTGAATTGAACAAGGTCGATTTAGTAAAACCGTCATCAAATACTCCGAACCTACACCTTAGTGAAGCGACCATTGACGAGCGTACGCTATCGCTTTACCAAAACAGCCGAGCAGCAGAAAAAGAACTGACTTACGTGGTGAAATACCGTGTGACGATCCCTGGCTTCGGTGCAAAAGATTTCACGACCACCGTTAACCGTAACTACCTAGATAACCCGCTAACTGCACTAGCGAAATCAGTAGAACGTGACGTTATCGAAGATGAAATGCGTCAACAAGCGGCTGGCCAAATGATGCGCCAACTAGGTCGAGTTCGTGCTGAATACGAACAAGGCCACGTTGCTCCTGAAGCGACAAACGCTAACTCTACGAACACAAACTCTTAATCAGAATGCGAATTTTTTCCGACAAGCTGGCTGATCACCTAGCGAAACACATCAAGCAGGTTTACCTGATCTTTGGTAACGAACCGCTGTTAATTCGAGAAAGCCGTCAAGCGATCCAAAACATGGCTCGCCAACAAGGCTTTGAAGAAAGACACCGTTTTGCCGTCGACGCCAGCTTAGATTGGAATCAAGTCTATGACTGCTTCCAAGCGCTAAGCCTATTCTCTAGCCGTCAACTGATTGAGCTTGAACTACCAGAGGCTGGTGCAAACGCAGCCATCAGTAAAGAACTGGTCAATCTGTGCGAAATGCTCCATGACGACATCATGTTAGTGGTGGTTGGCAGCAAACTGACTAAAGCACAAGAAAACGCTAAATGGTTCAAAGCACTGAGTGCCAAGGGTGACTGGGTAAGTTGTCTAACACCTGATTTGCAGCGACTGCCAATGTTCGTGCAGGCACGTTGCCGAGCGTTGGGATTAAAAGCGGATCAGCAATCTCTGCAAATGTTGGCACAATGGCACGAAGGTAATTTGTTCGCGCTATCGCAAAGTTTAGAAAAGCTAGCTTTACTCTACCCAGATGGCGAGCTGACGGTAGTGCGTCTTGAAGAAGCGCTGAGCCGCCACAATCACTTTACGACGTTCCATTGGATTGACGCTCTACTAGCAGGTAAAGCAAACCGCGCGCAGCGCATTCTGCGACAGCTAGAGGCGGAAGGCATCGAAACCATCATTCTGATCCGAAGCGTACAGAAAGAGTTCAACCAACTACTAAACATGCACCGAGACCTTATTCAAATGGGCATGAGTCAGGTGTTTGAAAAACATCGAGTGTGGCAAAACAAACGCCCATTCTATAATGCAGCGCTGACTCGTCTGTCAGCCTCCCGAATTTGTGCACTTTTGTCTCTTTTGGCGCACGCCGAGATAAAAGCCAAAACCCAATATGATGACTCTGTGTGGCCAACTATCCATCAATTGAGCCTAGAAACCTGCTCTCCTGATATTAAGCTGGCAATTTAGCTTTTAAAGCGTGATATAGTGCGCGACCAGTTTTAACCCAGCTTAGTTAAAACTCCCACAGACAGAAAAGAAAATACCGAGGAAAACCGAGTGCTTCGCGAAGAACTTAAAGACTTTTTAGCCGATAAAGCCGACGACATGAAAGCGGAAGAGATTGTTATTCTAGATGTAGAAGGCAAATCAAGCGTGACAGATTACATGATCATTTGTACTGGCACATCTAAGCGTCACGTTTCATCTATCGCTGATCACGTCGCATCTGAAGTGAAGAAGGCAGGTCTAGAGCCGCTAGGTATGGAAGGCGAAAATGAAGGCGAATGGGTTGTCCTCGACATGGGCGACGCAATGCTTCACGTGATGCAAGAGGAGCACCGCGAGCTATACCAACTAGAAAAACTCTGGGGTTAATCGTTTGAAAATTCAACTAATTGCCGTCGGCACAAAAATGCCAAAATGGGTCGAAGAAGGTTTTCAAGAATACCGTCGCCGTTTACCACATGATATGCCACTTGAGTTGGTTGAAATCCCTGCGGGTAAACGCGGCAAAAATGCAGACATCGCGCGTATCTTGCAAAAAGAAGGCGAAGCGATGTTGTCAGCCGTACCTAAAGGTGCTCGTATCGTCACACTCGATATCCCAGGCAAAAAGTGGGATACCCCGCAACTGGCCGAACAGCTAGAAGCGTGGAAGCTCGATGGTCGTGATGTGTCGATTCTGATCGGCGGCCCTGAAGGTTTAGCGCCAGCTTGTAAAGCCGCAGCAGACCAAAGCTGGTCACTGTCTGCATTGACACTGCCGCACCCACTTGTGCGCATCGTGATGGCAGAGAGCTTATACCGAGCGTGGAGCATTACTGCTAACCACCCTTACCACCGCGAATAATCGCTACTTAGCTGTAGAGACAAGCGTTAATGATTCGTAAACGCCGCAGTCAAATTCGAGATTACCAAGCAGAAGCGCGTCTATTTTCTAGCCGCGCTATTGTTGCATTTTTAGGTATCGTCATTTTGATGGGCTTGCTGGTTGCCAATATGTACAACATTCAGGTAAACCAGTTTCAAGACTATAAAACCCGCTCTAATGATAACCGCATTAAAGTGGTTCCAATCGCTCCTAACCGTGGTCTTATCTATGACCGCAACGGTGTATTGCTCGCGGAAAACCGTCCAGTCTTCAACTTGGAGCTGACTCCAGAGAAAATCAAAGACATCGACAGTACCATTGAAGCGCTGCAAACCATCCTTGAGATCACGCCAGAACAAGTTGAGCGTTTCCACCGTGAACGTAAGCGCACTCGTCGCTTCAAGTCTGTGCCACTGTTAACTCAATTGAATGAAAACCAAGTCGCTGTTTTCTCAGTGAATCAATACCGTTTTCCTGGTGTTGAAATCAGTGCGACATTGAAACGCTACTACCCATTCAGCGAAGTCCTGACTCACGTCATTGGCTACGTGTCACGAATCAATGACCGCGATATGCAGCGCCTAATCCGTGAAGAAAAAGACGCCAACTACCAAGCGACACGCGACATTGGTAAGTTAGGCATCGAAAAGTATTACGAAGACTTGCTGCACGGCACAGCGGGCTACCAAGAGGTTGAAGTCAACAGTCGTGGTCGCGTCATTCGTACCCTGAAATACGTTCCGCCTATTGCGGGGAAAGACATCGTCTTAAACCTTGATATCAACCTACAACTTTACGTGCACCAACTGCTTGATGGCCGACGTGGTAGTACTGTTGTGCTTGATCCTCGTGATAACGGCGTACTTGCGATGGTTTCAAGCCCAAGTTACGACCCGAACGCATTCGTACACGGTATCTCCGGTAAAGCGTACCGCGCACTACTGAACGACAAGAACCGTCCATT
Source organism: Vibrio sp. D173a (assembly GCF_030248475.1). Lineage (NCBI taxonomy): Bacteria > Pseudomonadati > Pseudomonadota > Gammaproteobacteria > Vibrionales > Vibrionaceae > Vibrio > Vibrio sp. D173a. Next base: position 4,229 of record NZ_JAHGAH010000017.1, on the reverse strand, counting down.
GGTGAACCGTACAACGCTAGGTATTTACCCGCCAGCTTCGACCATCAAACCCTTCATTGCTGTAGCAGCGCTGGAAGAAGGAGTCATTACTCCAAAAACCACACGTAATGACCCTGGATACTGGCGTATTCCAAACTCCGACACTCGCCCATTTCGAGATTGGCTGCGTTGGGGGCATGGCCGCGTAGACATCATTAAGTCGATTGAAGAATCGGTCGATACTTTCTTCTACCAAATTGCCTACGACATGGGCATTGATCGGCTATCAAATTGGATGATGATGTTTGGCTTTGGCGATTACACAGGCATCGACATTTACGAGGAAAGTAAGGCCAACATGCCGACTCGTGAGTGGAAGATGGCTCGTCATAAGACGCCTTGGTACAAGGGTGACACGATTCCGGTTGGTATTGGTCAAGGTTACTGGACGGCAACACCAATGCAGATTGCCAAAGCAACCTCAGTACTGGTCAACGAAGGTGCAGTGACCGCTCCTCATTTATTGAAAGCCACCATCGATAATGGCGGTGATTTCGAAGAGCAAGAAAATTCGGAATACGTCACCTACCCACCGATTCAAAATGTGCCAGACAAGTACTGGAATATGGCGAAAGAAGGCATGCGTTTAGTAAACCATGGTACGAAAGGCACCTCTCGTCGCTCTTTCTACAACATGGATTACCAAACTGGTGGTAAATCCGGTACCGCACAAGTCTTTGGCCTTGGTGAAGATGAAGAATACAACGCGGATGAAGTCGCAGAGCACTTACGTGACCACGCCTTGTTTACTGGCTTTGCACCCTTTGATGACCCTGAAGTGGTGGTATCTGTGGTGCTAGAAAACGCCGGTGGTGGTTCAAGTAATGGTGCGCCAGTCACGAGAAAGATCTTCGACCGAGTCATTATCGGCCCTGAAAAAATTGAACCTGAAGAAGAGCAAAACAACGCGAAGAAAGAGGTAACGCAGTGATGAAAATGGATCCCTCTACAGGCAAAAACCGCGCCCTGTTTGAACGCTTCCATATCGACTTGCCGTTATTACTCGGCATCTTTGCATTGATGGGCTTTGGCCTAGTCATTATGTACAGCGCAAGTGGCCAAAGCTTGGCTATGATGGATCGCCAAGCGATGCGTATGGTGCTGTCTTTATTAGTCATGATCGTTTTGGCGCAAATCTCACCAAGAACGTATGAGAGTCTCGCTCCGCTGATGTTCGTTGGAGGGGTCATACTCCTCTTTGGGGTGCTGTTCTTTGGTGAAGCATCCAAAGGTGCACAACGCTGGCTCAACCTTGGCTTCGTCCGATTCCAACCATCTGAGCTTCTCAAGCTTGCCGTGCCTTTGATGGTGGCTCGCTACATCGGCCGCCAGCCTCTCCCACCGACATTCAAAACCCTGATTGTGGCGCTGATTATGGTCTGTTTACCGACTATTCTTATCGCCAAACAGCCTGATTTGGGTACCTCTATCCTAATCGCGGCCTCCGGTATTTTCGTTATCTTCCTTGCTGGTATTAGTTGGAAAATCATTGCTGCCGCGGCAGTGGCACTCGGTGGATTTATCCCCATTTTGTGGTTCTTCTTGATGCGTGAATACCAAAAGGTTCGCGTACGAACGCTGTTTAACCCAGAGTCGGACCCACTTGGCGCTGGCTACCACATCATCCAAAGTAAGATTGCAATTGGTTCTGGTGGTATTTCCGGCAAAGGCTGGTTACAAGGCACTCAATCACAATTGGAATTTCTTCCAGAGCGACACACTGACTTTATCTTTGCAGTAATTGCAGAAGAATGGGGTATGATTGGCTTCCTTTGCCTATTAGCCATCTATCTATTCATTATTGGCCGTGGTCTCTACCTCGCGAGCCAAGCGCAAACCGCGTTTGGTCGAATGATGGCAGGCAGTATTGTACTCAGCTTCTTCGTATATATTTTTGTAAATATCGGCATGGTAAGTGGCATCCTACCTGTAGTAGGCGTACCTTTACCGTTGATCAGTTATGGTGGTACCTCAATGGTGACACTGATGGCTGGTTTTGGCATTCTGATGTCGATCCACACACACCGAAAAGCATTCTCTAAGGCGACCTAGACCATGCAAAAACGCGCTTTATATTCCTTAGTTTTTTCTGCTGTGATTTTGGCGGGCTGTTCTTCTACCGACCAAAAAACACAGGAAGGCCGTTATGATCTTGAATCCGATGTAGCTCCTGATAAACCACTATCGGTCGAGCACATTGAGGATGCGCATCCTAAATACGAACCTTACAGCTTAGGTGGTAACAGCGATTACAACCTACGCGGTTCGGACTACAAAATCGTTCGTGACGCAAAAGGCTTTACGGAAAAAGGTCGTGCCTCATGGTATGGCAAAAAGTTCCAAGGCCATTTAACCTCGAACGGCGAAATCTACGACATGTACTCAATGACAGCGGCGCATAAAACCCTGCCACTGCCGAGCTACGTGAAGGTAACCAATACCGACAATGGCAAGTCAACCGTAGTCCGCGTGAATGACCGTGGCCCTTTCCATGATGGCCGTATCATTGACTTGAGTTACGCAGCAGCACATAAGCTAGATGTCGTGAAAACCGGTACCGCAAACGTAGAGATTGAAGTCATCACGGTAGATAAACCGACCGATGAGAAGTCGCTCGCTGCACACCCTAGATACGTGATTCAGGTTGCGTCGTCAAAATATGAAGATCGAGCGCGAACTTTAGGCCAAGAGCTTGGTCAAAAGCTGGATACGGAAACTTTCTTGGAGTCCTCGAAAGATACGTATCGCTTGCTGCTGGGCCCATATACTGACTATTCCCTGACGCAAGCCACTCTGGATAAAGTAAAGTTGCTCGGCTATTCGACCGCATTTATTAAAAAACACAAAACTGACAAATGACCTTGGTGTCATGATTTTCTATGCAGAGCCCCTCTTACATAAGTGGGGATTCTGTTAAGATGTCGGCAGTTAACCAAAAAATTTGAATTACCATGAATAAAAATAAGTTTGTGAAATCTATTCTCGTTTCTACGGTTGCACTATCTGCAACCATCGCTCAATCTGCTTTTGCTTCACCAGTTGTTGTCCCAGATGCACCTCAAATCGCTGCCAAAGGCTACGTTTTGATGGATTACAACTCAGGTAAAGTTCTGGCTGAGAAAGAGATGAACACAAAGTTGTCTCCTGCTAGTCTGACAAAGATGATGACCAGCTACGTAATTGGCCAAGAGCTAGCGCGTGGTAATATTTCAGAAGACGATGATGTGACCATCAGTAAGAATGCTTGGGCGAAAAACTTCCCTGATTCTTCAAAAATGTTCATCGAAGTCGGTACAACGGTTAAGGTTCATGACCTAAACCGCGGCATCATCATTCAATCAGGTAACGATGCTTGTGTGGCAATGGCTGAGCACATTGCTGGCTCTGAAGACGCATTCGTTGATTTAATGAACGCATGGGCAAACACACTGGGCATGAAGAACACGCATTTCGCGAACGTTCACGGCCTAGACAACCCGAACCTATACTCAACGCCTTACGATATGGCACTACTTGGTAAAGCACTGATCCGTGACGTGCCAGACGAGTACCGTATCTACTCTGATAAGAAATTTACTTACAACGGCATCACTCAGTACAACCGTAACGGTCTACTGTGGGACAAGAGCATGAACGTTGACGGTATCAAAACTGGTCACACGAGCAATGCAGGTTACAGCCTAGTAAGTTCTGCAACAGAAGGTCAGATGCGTCTGGTTGCTGTTGTAATGGGTACAAAAGATGCAAACGCACGTAAGTCAGAGAGCAAAAAGCTACTGAGCTACGGTTTCCGCTTCTTCGAAACAGTGGCACCACACAAAGCCGGTGAAACTTTCGTAGAAGAAAAAGTATGGATGGGTAACAAAGACACTGTAGCACTGGGTCTTGACCAAGATACTTACGTGACACTGCCTCGCGGTGAAGCAAAGAACCTAAAAGCAAGCTTCGTACTTGAAAAAGAGCTAGAAGCCCCAATTAAGAAAGGTGATGTAGTTGGTAAGCTATACTATCAAATTGATGGTGAAGATATTGCTGAGTACCCACTAATGGCACTGGAAACAGTGGACCAAGGCAGCCTATTTAGCCGCATGTGGGACTACATCGTATTGTTGTTTAAGAGCTTCTTCTAACAGTCGCTTCTGACCAACAAACAAGTCTGCAAAGCCGCCAACTAGGGCTAACTCCGATCA
>NZ_JAHGAH010000169.1:0-28124 GCF_030248475.1 Vibrio sp. D173a | reverse complement strand
GCTCATATGTGTTAGCTTTTTTGCTTATGCCGTTGTAATACATTTATTAGATTTGCTTAAATACTGGGCATCCATCACTCGTGTTCTAGTTGAAATTAGAGATATCCGATAAGTTTGTCCTCTCCTCACTTCTAACTATTAATCTCAAACCTCACATGTATAAACCATGAAGGCTGAGCATGTTGTTTAATAATCACTCAATTTTCGGGCAATTTGGTTTTCTGTCCGAATTACGCAACAAAGCCTCTAAACTGGTTGAAATCCCAACAATCACAACGTTAATCATGTCTATCCCCCTCTCAATGTAACTTGAAACAAGTACCACGGTTCAGTGTTAACCATTAATGATTACCAAAGCAAAAGGATTAATTAATTGTCATTGCCTTAAATTTTAGAAAGGATGCTACATAAGATTTTCGTGATACCCAACCAATAAACGGATAAATATAAATTAACAATGATTAACAAATCGAATTAATGACGCATTTTTATAAAAAAGACTAAAAAACCAAACTGAGTTCCGTGTTTTTACCTGATATACCTTCGCACCGATACATGAGTACAAATCACACTATTCATTTACTTTAGGTAGATTGTTCATTCTAGATTTAGACGAAGTTTTCTTATTAAAAGCCAAATTTTGTTAATAACGTGGAGTATTGATTCGATAATGGTCATATTGAAATGGTCTCAACGATCTGTAGCTACTTAAAAGTACATCGAGAAACTTTAAATAAATTTCAAAAGGTAAATTAATGAACCTACTTAAATACTTTCTAAATAACGAAGATGGTATTACAGCAATCGAATACGCAATTATGGGTGTCGCAATGTCTTCTGCACTGTTTTACATCTTTGATGAAGGCGGCTTCCTAGAGTCTCTAGAAGATGCTTGGGGAACGATGGAAAATAACATCAAGAACTCTGGCAAAGTACTAGGCAGCAGCTAATCAATCAAATTAAACAACTTTCAAAAGGCAAATAAATGAACGTACTTAAACACTTTCTAAATAACGAAGATGGTATTACAGCAATCGAATACGCAATTATCGGTGTCGCAATGTCTTCTGCAATGTTTTACATCTTCGATGAAGGTGGCTTCCTGGAATCACTAGAAAAGGCTTGGGGTGATATGGAAAGAAACATTAAGAAATCCGGAAACGTACTAGGCAATAGCTAATCAATCAAATTAAACAGCTTTCAAAAGGTAAACAAATGAACGTACTTAAACACTTTCTAAATAACGAAGACGGTATCACAGCAATCGAGTATGCGATCATCGGTGTCGCAATGTCTTCTGCACTGTTTTACATCTTCGATGAAGGTGGCTTCTTGGAATCACTTGAAAAGGCTTGGGGTGATATGGAAAGCAACATTAAGAAATCCGGAAACGTACTAGGCAGTAGTAAGTAAGGCTAGCGCATTTTAACCACAGACTCTAAAAGCACTGAACGGTATTCATCGTTCAGTGCCGCATTCTTTTTCTTTCGAGACATGCTCATCTTCTTGGTAGTATCAAACTTAAACAAGTTGAGTGCGATTTTCCTTAACGCATTGAAAGCTAAGGCACCATTTCTTTTTCGTATACGACATTCATCTTCTCTGAAAGTAATATCTAACATCCAGTGCATACTTTCTACTTGCCAGTGTCCACGAACGGCTTTAAGCGTTTGAACTGCATCTAATTCCAATGAGCTGATATACCAGCGAGTCTCTTTGCTAACCTTGCCCGTCATAGAGTGCTCAACCTCAGAAGTAATTTTAATGATGCTTCTTAGCCCTTCCCACTGATACTGTTTACTCAGCCATTCTTTATCAACTAGAAGTTGCTCACAATGTCGTGTTTCTATTCGACCATGCCCTGCGTCTACATCGGTGTGCTGAGCATAGTTTTTCGCTGTAAACTTCTCTCGACAGGCCTTATGCCACCATGCCTCTAGCTCTGCTTGCATGGTAGAGTGATTTCCTTTTAATGCCAAAACGTAGTCGGCATTGCTTTGAACTATCTGTTTGGCAATCTTACGCTGACAGCCCATTGCATCAAGCGTGATGATGCAGTTCTCGATATCAAGTAAGGCTAACAACTTAGGAATGGCAGTAATTTCATTGCTCTTATCGTCAACGGCTGCTTGGCCTAACACAAGTTGGTTAGCGCAACTCCATGCACTCACTGAGTGAAGAGGATTTTTTCGCCCGCGAGTATCAAAAGAGTGGCGTGCAGTTTTACCGTCAACGGCAATGATATCAGTACCTGTCGTTTGAATTAGAGTCTTCATCCAAGATTGAAATGCTTGCTCAATTTCATCTGCTTTTAGCTGAGCGATAACCCTTGCAATCGTATCGTGACGAGGAATGCCATTATGGAACGGGCGATACTTGCGAAGCCAATCTAAACGATTATGACCAAAATCTTCAATGTCCTCCCAACCCTCTGCGCCAGAAATCACGGCACTAATAGCAAGTAAGAGAATATCTAAGAGTTGATGCTTTTTGCATCTTTCAATACGAGGGTCAACAATGTTATCGAAATGCGCTAGAAACGAATCAGACACGAAAAAGGCTCTAAATGGTTGATAGTTAACAGATCTGATCCGCTAAATTGAGAAAAGTTCAAATTTATAATGCTCTTGCCTTATAGGCAATAGCTAATCAATCAAATTAAACAGCTTTCAAAAGGTAAACAAATGAACGTACTTAAACACTTTCTATATAACGAAGACGGTATCACAGCAATCGAGTATGCGATCATCGGTGTAGCAATGTCTTCTGCACTCTTTTACATCTTCGATGAAGGCGGTTTCCTTGAGTCACTTGAAGACGCATGGGGCACCATGGAAAAGAACATTTAGAACTCTGGCAAAGTACTAGGCAGCAGCTGATCAATCAATTAAACAGCTTTCAAAAGGTAAACAAATGAACGTACTTAAACACTTTCTAAATAACGAAGACGGCATCACAGCAATCGAATACGCAATTATTGGTGTCGCAATGTCTTCTGCTCTTTTCTACATTTTTGACGAAGGGGGCTTCCTTGAATCACTAGAGAAGGCTTGGGGTGATATGGAAAGCAATATTAAGAAATCCGGAAACGTACTAGGCAATAGCTAATCAATCAAATTAAACAGCTTTCAAAAGGTAAACAAATGAACGTACTTAAACACTTTCTAAATAACGAAGATGGTATCACTGCGATCGAATACTCAATCATCGGTGTCGCTATGTCTTCTGCACTGTTTTACATCTTTGATGAAGGGGGTTTCCTTGAATCACTTGAAGACGCATGGGGCACGATGGAGAAGAACATCAACAAAGCTGACAACATCCTCGGTAGCTCTTAATTACCATCCTGTCTAAGCAAGGGAGCCTATATGGCTCCCTTTTTAACTTTCCACCTACCAACCGTCGTACTCTTGTTCCTGATGATTACCTTCTCCCTCACAAATTAATCACTTGATTAAATACTGATTAATTTTTCGCATGTTGTATGAGAAATCAGCGTCTTATAATTAATCAAATGTTTAATATTTTTGAGAGACGATTGTGACGGAAGCTCATCGAAGGGCGGGAAGACCCACAGATAAAATCGACGCACGGGAGAAGCTGATTTTCCATGCGCGCGAACTCTTCAGCATTATGGCTTACGACAAGGTATCTACTCGCCTGGTCGCGCAGAAAGCAGGCGTCAACGTGGCGATGATTCGCTACTACTTTGGCAACAAAGAGGGCTTGTTCGAGACCATGTTGCGCGAAACACTGTCACCAATGCAAAAGCAGATGCAGGCATTGATGTCAGACAGCAATGAGCAAAACTTCCTCGATGTAATGCGAACCTACTACCGCGAGATGATTAAGGTGCCACAGTTCCCGCGTTTGATTGCCCAAGTCATGCATATGCCTCCTTCAGAGACCCAACGTAAGTTGCTCGAAAAAGTTTTCGCTGATATCAGCAAACCAATGCAAGGCGTGATCTTTGATAAGTTAGTCGATGGTGGCGTTTTGCGAAAAGACGCTGACCCTCAACTTTGTCGCGTCTCTTACATCAGCTTAATGGTGTTTCCTTTTATGGCACCACCAGCACTTCTGGCTATTCACGGTATCGAGCTCTCAGAAGCCTTCTTGAACCGATTATTCGAACACAACATACAACTGATGAAACATGGATTTTTAGATTCGGGCGACCAATATGAAAATGAATAAAAAGCTGCTGTTCTTTCCTGCCCTTGCTGTTGGGGTCGTCATTCTATTTTTGGCGATGAGCCTTAAACCAGATTTGCCCGTCAAGCCCTCAAGTGATCGTGCAAGATTGGTTGAAACAATTCCTCTGGAACTCAAAGCCATCGCACCTGTTGCTATTGGCTTTGGTAAAATCGCTCCGAAAGTTGAATGGAAAGCGATAGCAGAAGTATCCGGCAAAGTAGTTTACCGCCACCCGCAACTGGAAAAAGGACAAGTGCTGCAAGCAGGGACGGAAATCTTGCGTATCGATCCACTCGATTACGAGTTAAAACTGGTTCAAGCTCTAGCTGACCTCAAGTCTGCCCAAACCTCTCTGGCTAAGCTGAACCAAGAAGAAGCGAATCTCAAAAGCACACTCAAGATAGAAGCCAACCGCCTAGTTATCGCTAACAAAGAGTTAGACCGTAAACAAAACCTGCGTAAGAAAGGCCTAACTTCCCAATCAGATGTAGACCAACAAGAACAAAGCACGCTCTCTCAACGTAAGGTAGTGCTGGATATCGAAAACCAAATCGGTTTGATGCCGGATGAAAAGCGTGTCGCAGAAGCCCTAGTTAAGGTCAATGCATCAAAAGTCGATGAAGCGAAACGTTCGCTTGATAAAACCATCATTACTTCACCTTACGATCTGCGTATTGCAGAAGTCGAAATTGAGCAAAACCAAGTGGTGAACCTCCAACAGACCATGGTGACCGGACATGGCATTGATGTCATGGAAGTGGAAGCTCAGCTGTCCATTCATGACATGCAAACTTTGGCGGCGAGCATCGGTGAGTTTGTTCGCGACGAGTCCGGTATTCCACAACCTGATATGAATGCGATTCACGCTAACATTGAACTCAACAGCGGTAATCTTTCTGCAAGCTGGTCTGCTAAAGTTGCACGTATCAGTGAAACCGTCGATCCAAGCCAAGCAACTGCTGGTGTGATTCTGGAAATTGAACAAGACTACCGTGCATTAAACCCAACCTCTGCTCCGCCATTGGTGAACGGCATGTTTGTGCGTGCCTTGATTGAGGGGCAAGAGAATCCGAGTTGGGTCATCCCAGAGCGCGCGCTTCATGGCGATAAGATTTACCTGATGGGTGATGACAATCGTCTGCAAGTGGTGACGGTTGAAGTATTATATCGCCGAAATAACCAAGTGGTGATCGATGGCGAATTGGAGCAAGGTCAGAAGCTGATCATCAACGATTTACTACCTGCGATTAACGGCATGCTATTGAAAGAGTCACCAGAACAGTCAGAAGCCACTATTGAGGAGTCTGATTCATGATCCGATTCTTCGCCAAGCACCCAACAGCAGCCAACTTGCTGATGCTAACGCTGCTGATATTGGGTATTTCTTCACTTTCCACGATTAAGCGGGAAACCTTTCCTGAGTTTGACCCGCCCTACATTCTCGCTGGTGTAGTTTATCCTGGCGCTTCCCCACAAGAAGTCGAAGAGAGTATCTGTGTCCGAATGGAAGATGCTGTTGATGGTCTTGCTAACATTGAAGAAACGCAATGTGAAGCGATTGAAGGCTCTGCGCGTCTTATCTTAAAACTGAATGAAGAAGCCGACATCGGCCGCATGCTGGTTGATGTTCAGACTCAGATCAACTCGATTAATGACTTCCCACAAGAGATTGAATCTCCTGTAGTCCAAGAACTAGATTGGAATGAGCCAGTTGTGGATGTCGCGATCACCGCAGATACCACATGGCCAGAGTTAAAAGCGTATGCTGAACAGCTTAAGCGCACGTTAAAGCTCGACTATGACGTATCTTTGGTTGACGTGGCCGGCTTCTCAGACCACCAAGTCAGAGTAGAGTTAGACACTCAAGCCATTCGCCAACTTGGCTTGAGTGTTGGTGATATTGCTGAGCAGATTGGTCGTCAAAACGTCAAGTTACCAAGTGGTAATGTTGAAACGCCAGATAAGAACTTTCTTATCCGCTTTGACGAACGACGCGTGACGCCAGAAGAGCTTGAGACTATCGCCGTGGGCTCTGGCCCAAATGGCTCGATCATCCGCTTAAGAGACATTGCGACGATTACCGATCGGTTTGAATTGGATGAACAAAAAGTCCTCTTCGATGGCCACCCTTCTGCCCTACTAAAAGTCAGCAAAAACAAAGAAGACGATGCGCTACGTATCAAGGAACGTGTTGCTCAATTTGTCGAAGAACAACAAGCCATCGCCCCAGACGGTGTGATGCTACAAATGACCAATGATCTTTCATCCGTACTTTGGGATCGCCTGACCATGATGGTCAAAAACGGTTGGCAAGGTATCATTCTGGTCTTCGCCACCATGTGGTTGTTCTTTAGTTTTCGCTACTCTTTTTGGGTCGCGGCTGGTTTGCCCGTTGCCTTCTTAGGTGGGTTATTTTTGATGGCGCAACTTGGCCTGTCCATTAACATCATGTCTTTGGTCGGGTTACTCATGGCCATCGGTATCATGATGGATGATGCCATCGTTATTGCTGAATCGATTGCCGCTCACCTCGACCGAGGAGAAGAGATAGATGATGCCGTGATTAAAGGGGTGAAAAAGGTACTACCGGGGGTGATTTCTTCCTTCCTAACCACGGTGTGTATTTTCGGTAGCTTGTTATTCCTGCAAGGTGAAATGGGTGCAGTACTTAAAGCGTTACCTCAAGTTCTGATCCTCGTTTTGAGTTTGAGTTTGGTGGAAGCCTTCTTGATCCTACCTAACCACCTTTCTCATTCACTGCATAAACAAAAGCAAGAGCGAAAGACACCCAAGTTCAAACAAAAGCTGCTGGCTTCTTTTGAGAACTTCCGCAACACCACCTTAGTCAACGCAGTCGATAAAGTGGTCGAGTATCGCTATGCCTTTATGGGGGGGGTGGTTGCCTTGCTTCTTATCTCCGCTGCAACGTTAGTAGGGGGGTTACTCAAGTTCCAACCCTTCCCTGAGTTGGATGGCGACATTGCAGAAGCGCGAATTATTCTACCTCCAGGTTCTTCTCTGTCTCAAACGGAAGCCGTCGTCGATAAGATCGTCGCTTCCGCTCAAAAGCTAGATAAAGAATGGACAGAGAAAGTGGAAGACGGCAATCCATTGGTCCTGCACATCACCAGTCAATTCAACGCCAATGCCGACGCGAATGAATCAGGCCCTCACATTGCCACGGTACGTCTGGATTTGCTTGGTGCAGAGAGTCGTAACACACTCATCGATGAATTTATCGATGCATGGCGCGAAGACATTGGTGAACTTGCCGATCCTATCTCACTGGTATTTAAACAACCGACCATGGGCCCGGGTGGACGAGCAATTGAGATTCGAGCGAAACATGACGATCTGGATGCGCTCAAAGCAGCTTCTATCGATATTCAGCAATACTTGAATGAGTTTGACGGTGTCCATGGTGTGTTGGATGACATGCGTATGGGTAAAGAAGAAGTCTTGGTTAAACTGCGTCCGGGGGCGGAAGCTTATGGGATTAACGGCCAGCTCATCGCTAATCAATTACGTGCGGCTTTCTTTGGCCAAACCGCAGACGAAATCCAAGTTGGGGTAGAAAACATTTCTATTGAAGTTCGCCTCGATAAAGCACAAGCCGGTGACTTACAGCAATTGGCAAACTTCCCAATTATCTTGTCCGATGGCAGTCAAATTCCACTCGCGACCATTGCGACTTTGGATTTCCAACGTAATTACGTAAGAATCCAGCGCATTGATGGCTTGCGCACTGTGAGCGTATTCGGCGATATCGACAATACGAAAGCCAACTCAACTGCCATTATTCGTCAGTTCCAACAAGATGAAGCGCCAAAGCTTATGCAAAAGTATCCTGGCCTTCGCTTCGATTTTGAAGGCGAAGCCAAAGATACCGCCGAAACTGGCGCATCAATGGGTAAAGGCTTCTTGCTTGGTTTGTTTGGCGTGTTTGCGATTCTGAGTTACCAATTCCGCAGTTATTTGGAACCATTCGTGGTAATGCTTGCGATTCCACTCGCCTTTATTGGCGCGGTATGGGGACACATCCTACTCGGTCACTCATTAAGTATGCCAAGTATGATGGGCTTCGTCTCATTAGCAGGGATTGTGGTGAATGACTCGATTCTGTTAGTTCAATACATACGCCATCATGTGGATGAAGGAGATAATGTACATGACTCGGTAGTCAAAGCCAGTCGGGAGCGCTTTAGAGCAGTATTCCTGACATCAATGACCACTGCAGCAGGTTTGCTTCCGTTACTGACTGAAACCAGCCTGCAAGCACAGGTTATCCAACCACTGGTTATCTCCATCGTGTTTGGTATTTTTGCATCCACTCTGCTGGTGCTGTTTATGATCCCAGCAGCGTATGCCATTTTAGCTGACTTCGGCCTAGTCCATAAGCACGAAGAAATCTAAAACGACTGATAAGTTTGCTTATCAACATAGACAAGAGCGGCTTAGGTCGCTCTTTTTGTTTTCGGCAAATAGCGTTAAAAGCAATACAAATGCTTAACAAACACAGAGTTATTATGTGGCATTAAGTGCAAATATGAAACCATTAAGAATGCAGTATGTCGAGTTTTATATAACCAATCCAAATGATCACCATAGGATTTATGATAAGTTTTATTATCAAAAACGATATTTGGCACACTTATGACACACACCAACAACACATTCACACCCTGAACTAACGATAATGGAATCATTGATTGAAGAATTAACATTTTAACAATCATTACAACAATGTTAACTTTAGCCTCGTTGGTCGCACTGGTGGTAAGCCTTTCACCAAGCCTATTGTCAGTATGATATGGACGTTCGACCATCTCCAAAATGAATAGACACCCAATTTGGTGCCCTTTTTTCGCCCGTGAAGGTATTCTTCGCGGGCTTTTTTCTATCCGCCGTATTTCTCCTACTCAACTCTCAGTTTTGACGCCCCTCCTCAATCAACAGGCATAAAAAAGCCAACCCATAAATAGGTTGGCAAATAGAGCAACAAGGTTGACGCTGACTGCTCACTAACGTCATGCTTGTATCGGATGCACTCTGGTTAGTCACTCGTCCTTGTGACTAACACGGAATCTTTGTCGTCAGAGGTTATGACTTGGTTGCCTCTGTCTTCTGGCATTTGATCTTTACCAGTTGAGCTTGTTGTTCTTTGATGTGTTTAACAATGCGTTCATCGCGTTCATCAATAGCGTCCATGTTCATTTGTTGGATGTCCGCAACCGCCTCATGCTTCATTGTCGTAAATTCTTGACGTAAATCCGCACTCCACTCTTCTTTGTCTAGAGTGTTAGCAGCAGCGATTGGTGATGACATTACAGCAATAAGACCTAGAGTAGATAGAAATACGCTTTGCATAATAAGCTCCTTAGGGATTAGCAGTTCATTGGGTTGCGCTCTATACATTGCACATAGAGTGCCAACTTTTTAAACCTTTAATATCAATAACTTAAACAAAAGATCATTTTTCTACTATCTGCTCAATGGCGAATTTCACACACACAGTGTTAAATTAACCAACGATATTTATTAATACTTAACTATTCACTGAACTTATAGTATAGATAGTCCATTTCAGTTCGCTTAAGGCACAAAAAAAGCAGCCCGAAGGCTGCTTTAGATTTTCGCTTTAGGTGAAACTAGCTTTGCGTGCTTTCGTTGCCGACAGTGTTTGATGACTGTGATTGGAACTTACCTATCAAACGACCAAAGAATCGTTTAACAATGCGGAAGATGTTTTTAATATCCTCTAGCATCAGGTACAAACAAGGCACAAGAATCAAGGTAAGGACAGTTGCAAACAGAACGGCAAAACCAAGCGCGACCGCCATCGGGATAACAAAACGCGCCTGCAAGCTGGTTTCAAACATGATAGGAAGTACACCTGCGAAGGTGGTAATAGACGTCAGCGTGATCGCTCGAAAACGAGCACAGCCAGCTTCAACAACCGCCTGCTTAATGCTCATACCTTTTTCTCGCACTTGGTTAACGTAATCCGTCATCACCAAGGAATCGTTGATAACCACACCCGCTGCTGCAATTAAACCAAATGTCGACATCATGCTGATGTCCATATCCAGCCAGAAGTGTCCCCAAATCGCCCCCGTTAAGCTAAACGGAATCACCGACATGACGATAAGCGGTTGGGTGTAACTCTTAAGTGGCACAGCCAACAAGATATATACGATGATCATGCCTGCAATGAAGAACATGATTTGCTCGTTACGCTGCGCGGCTTGCTCTTCGATGTCACCACCCAATTCCGTTTTCACACTAGGGAACGCTTGCTTCATGTCTGGTAAGATGTTTTCGTCAATAACCTTCACAACTTCTTGAGGTTCAACCAACTCTTCATCAATAGAACCATAAACGTAAACGGTTTGGTAACCACCTTCTCGTCGAATACTACTCACACCCGGTTGTTCGTTGATCTTCACCACATCACCAAGCATGACCTTTTTACCTGCTGGTGTGGTAATCACAGCGTAACGAAGTGATGAGAAAGCTTCACGCGTCAGTTGCGGGTAACGCACCATGACTTTGATTTCTTCGCCATCACGAATAATGCGTTGTGCTTCGCCGCCGTAGAAACTACCGCCCACTTGTTCTGCGATCATGGTGAGATCCAAGCCCAAATCATAAGCAACCGGGGCAAGTGATAGCAGTACCTCTTTACTACCGGAATCAATAGACGACGAGATATCGTACAAACCTTCCTCTTGCTGTAAGCGACCAATCAAATAGCGACCTGCTTCGTTTAGCTCATTGATATCCGAGCCAAACAGCAAGTAACCAAACTCGTCGCGGTCACCGCCACCTGCACTTTGCTCGCGGATCTTAAAGCTCTTCATGCCCGGAATAACTGGCATTGCCTCACGCCAGCGACGTGCAAGTTCAAAGGTATTGAATGGACGCAATTCTTCATCCACAAGCGGTACAAGAATACGACCTTCAGTACGGCTGCGGTTATAAGAAAGCACATCTCGAATCATCCCCTGACCATGCTCATCAATGATCTGGTTTTCGATTTTCTGCATCACGCCTTCAATGGTTTTTAACGCATTGATGGTTTGCTCGCTCGACACCGTGTCATTCATCTCAATCGTAATCGCCGGATAATCCGTTGGCACTTTCGGGTTTGGAATCACACGTACATAGTTCGAGCTAACTAAAGCTGCACTAATCAGTAACAGACCACAGAAGAAGGCAAACACGGTCCAACGCCAATGGGCACAAACCTTAACAAAGCTGCGGTAAGGACCATTTACAAATCCGAAGAAACGCTTGTTGAAATTATCCCGCCAACCGCCTGCTTTGATTGGCGTAAAGTTAGTGTGGGCTAAGTGAGCCGGCAAGATCAACTTAGATTCTATCAAGCTAAAGATAAGACACAGGATCACCACACCCGCAATGCCGTAGAAGAAGGCACTATCAATCCCACTTGAGAGTAGGAATGGGGCAAACACCGCTATCGTGGTTAACACACCAAAGGTAGCCGGAGTCGCGACACGCTTAACACCCGTCACAACGTTCTCAACACCACCACCCTTCTCTTCGATCTCACTGTAGGCACTTTCTCCGGTTACGATGGCGTCATCGACCACAATACCGAGCACCATGATAAAGGCGAACAGAGACACAATATTCACGGTGATACCCAGCATTGGCATCATCATCACTGCGCCTAAGAAACACACTGGTAACCCCAACATTACCCACATTGCTAAGCGGAAGCGAAGGAATACCGAGAGCATGATGGCAACCAATGCGGCACCTTGAAGAAGGTTCTTCAGCATCATGTCGAGACGACCATTTAAGTAGTAGGTCATATCAACGAGAACTTTCAGTTGAATGTCGTCAGGTAAGGTTTTGTTCTTTGCTTCGATGTAGTTACGAACGGATTCAGCAACTGGGATGATGTTTTGATCACGCGTGGCTTGAACCGCCATGTAGATCGCGTTTTGACCCGAGTATTCGAAGTAACGATCTTCTTCTGTGAAGCCGTCTTTAATCGTTGCGATATCTTGAAGGAGTACCTTCGCACCATTCGCTCCCAGCTTAACTGGGATATTGCGGAACTCATCACCACGGTAGTATTGGTTTTCAATACGAACTGCGATCATGCCTGCATTGGTTTTTACTTCACCTGCAGAATAGTTTGCAGAATAACGACGAATCGCATTACTCACATCGTTCAAAGTCAGGTCGTATTTACGCAAAACAAGCGGATCGACTTCAATCGCAATCTCTTCTTCTGGTGCATTTATATCCACCAGCATAACGTTTTTCAGTTGCAGTAATTCGTCTTCAACTTGCTTAGCGATAGGTTTGAGCTCTTCTAGTGGCCTATCACCCACGAAGCCCATCTCTATCACCTCTTGTCGCCATTCCACCTGATAAACGTTGATGGGTTCCATGCCTGCTGGCAGGTTAGATAAGGTATCTACCCGCTGCTTTACATCGTCCAATACACGTTTGATGTCGGCATTCACATCCACTTCTATCGATACATGAGCGCTACCTCGAGAAGCACGTGCTACGGTCTTTTTGATCCCAGTAACGTCTTTGATCGACTCTTCGACTCTAACCAAAATACTCTCTTCAATCTCTTGAGGAGAGGCTCCTGGGTATGCCGCGTGAATATTAATGTAGTTTACTTCAACGTTTGGAAACATTTGTCGTTGAATGAACATGAAGCTGACGATACCCATCACTATGATGAACACCATCATTAGGTTCGCAGCGACAGAGTTATTGGCAAAATAGGCAATGATGCCCTTTTGTTGATTCTCTTCCATGATTGACTCCTACTTACTGTACGACGGTTTCGGAGTCGTCATTCTTTTTTGCGACTTGGACAGCCATGCCTTTTTGTGGGTACTCCGGCAACGTCAGTACCAACTTGTCTGATTGCTCAAGACCCTCGCCCACGAGTAGGAATTCCCCCTCAGCACGAAGGACATTTACCGTTCTTGGTTGAAGCTCATTTTCACCATTCACAACCCATACAGTGCGGTTTCTCACCAGCTCTTGAGGAAGACGGTAGATATGCTTGAGTTCCTTACCAGTAAAGCTAACTTCAACATACGAGCCAAACTTAATTGGCGGCTGATTATTGTCGAGACCATATGGGTCTCTTACTTGGATGACCATGTTGATCATGCGCGTCGCGCTGTCGATCATACCAAGATCTCGAACGACTTTACCTTCACGAGTCGTCGATAGAATGCCTTGTTGCGTAACCGTTGCGCGCAGCTCTTTCAGTGATTCAGGAAGAAACGCACTGTCAAAGCCAGCGATAGGTACGTGGATTTCCGCCACTTCGATATTGTTCAGTGTTGCCACACGAGAACCAGAAGAAACAAACTGACCCACACCGATTTCACGCTCAACAACGAGCGCATCATATGGCGCTACTACTTTGCAATTTTCTAGGTCACGCTTCGCTCGCTTCAGCGCAGCTTGAGCTGACTTCACTTGAGCCTGAGCACTCAACACATGTGGCTTGCGTAAGTAAAGGTCTGTGACTTGTTTGTCGCTTAACTTTTTCGCTTGGCGTTTTGCGACTTCCGCTTTGGCTTGCTCTTCGATCAACGCAGCACGTGCGCTTGCCAAGCCAGCTTCTGCCTGTAAAACGGCCGCTTCGTAGTTATCACTCTCAATCGTGAATAACACCTCTCCACGCTTAACGATACCACCTGTCACAAAGTTGGGGTGCCAACTGACTACTTCGCCGCTAACTTGCGCCGCTAAGTGTGTTTTCTCGAAAGGAACCATCTCACCATGGCTGGTGATAACCACTTTGTGATCGGTAGGAAAGAGTGAAGAGGTTCGTACCGTCGGTTCAGTAACGGTGTCTTTGGTTGACTCTTTCTCGGGCGCAGTAGCAGCAATTGCGGCATAACCCGCATAAGAACTGCCCACCACAAAGAAGGGTAAAAGCCAACGTAATACTGGTTTTGCTAACATCAAGATTCCTTTTTTATTTTTGTATTCTCCTGTTTGTCTCCATCAGGCTTGCGCCTCGGAGCTGAGTTAACGAACTGAACATTCGGCAACCTAGCATCCTACTCCCCGCAGACAAACAGTGAGTTTTGCATCTGAAATAGACAACTTTATAAGAGAGCCGCGCTTCCGCTGTGTTTCGCAATTATCAATCGCAAAAGAACTATCCATGGCAAGTTAATAAAATTAACAAAAACTTAACCACCTACGCAAGTTACGACCTCTCACGCTCACTGTTTATACGCAATCGTCATGCCAAACATTTACCCTTTAAATATCAATAAGTTAAGCTAGAACGGTGATTTCTCTCAGTGCAGTGTTGGTAATTACCACCAGATATTAGTGATATTGACCATTCTTGAGTAAAAGATAAGTAAAAAACATGATATTGTCCGCCCGAATAATATTCTCTCAAAAGCCATATCGACTCATTTAGATTCGATTGCTTGGTTAAGAAAACTTCGACTTGACTACAATCGCTCGCATTACTTACTTTCAACGCTTGATATATAATCAGCGAGTTACGTTATGTATTAACAAGGAAGTGTGCATTGCTACGTTCTCTCTCTAAAACCTTACTCGGTTCAATGCTTGTACTTATCTCGGCCTGTTCCTCAATTCAGCCAAGGGACCCTAGTGAGAAGTCGACCAGCTTTCAGTTCGGCTACCAAAGTGACTCTGCGTTGGCAGAATTCTTTGAAAGCTACGACAAAGATCCTAACTCAGACACGGGCTTCTACCCGCTTAATCAAGGCAACGATGCCCTCCTTGCCCGAATTGCATTAATTGAATCCGCAGAAAAAAGTCTTGATTTGCAGTACTACATTTATCGCAGAGACGAGACTAGCCAACTGATCACGTGGCGTTTGTATGAAGCAGCACAACGTGGCGTACGCGTTCGCCTGCTTCTAGATGACATGCAAAAGCGAAACGATGCAGGAATGGCAGAACTGAGCGCTCACCCAAACATCGAAATTCGACTTTTTAATCCGCACCATTATAGAGATGCTCGTGTATTCGCATTGGCAAGCGATTTTGAACGCCTTAATCGTCGCATGCACAACAAAGCTCTGATTTCCGATAGTGTGTCTGCCATTGTCGGCGGCAGAAACATTGGCAATGAATACTTCTCTTTCGAGTCCAATGTCGAGTTTGGTGACTTCGATTTGATGCTATATGGCGAGGCCGTGACGCAAACTGCGGATCAATTCGATCTTTATTGGAATAGCCTTTATGCCATCCCAATGGAGTGGATTGTGCCTGAGTCTGAAAAAGTGGCAGACGATGCGATTCAGGCTCAAGTCAAAAAGCTGCAGCTAGAAGAAAAATTCTCCACCGGCCCATACAACTTTAAAGAATTAGATCTTTATGAAGAGCTCCAGCAGGGCAAGCTTCATTTGTATTGGGGCCAAGGTGATGTCTGGTTCGACTTGCCCAATAAGGTTGCAACTCAAGAAAGCCAACTGGTCGCGAACTTGGGAGAGCTTTTAGCTAATGTAGAAGAGTCCTTTGTTTTGATCTCTCCCTACTTCGTGCCAACGGATTCTGGAACCAAAGCACTGGCAGAAGCCGCCCAACGTGGAGTAGATATCACGATAGTCACTAACAGCTTGGCATCAAACGATGTGTTTGCCGTTCATGGCTGGTACGCCAAATACCGTGAAGATTTGGTTAAAGCAGGGATTAAACTTTGGGAAGTAAAAGCCAGCGCCAAAATCAAAAGCAAATGGAGCTTAACGGGCAGCAGCAGAGCCAGCCTCCACGCCAAAGCCATGATGATCGATGGTAAAACCTTATTTGTCGGTTCAATGAATTGGGATCCACGTTCAGCTGAGCTCAATACAGAGATGGGTGTGGTCATAGAACAACCAGAATACGTGCAGAAGTCACTCGCCATGTTGCCTGAACAACTCAAAGAAAGTGCCTACCAGGTTGCCATCAAAGACGGTGATATCACCTGGCTTGATCAAGCGACAGGCGAAGCACTCGATTCAGAACCAGAAGCCAGCGTATGGCGGAAAATGGGCGCTTGGTTCTCGGGCATCCTGCCAATAGAGGATCAGCTCTAGCTTCCCTGTAAGGATAAAATCAACAAATCTAAATCAAAACGCTATTCAGCACTGATTAGCGTTTTTTACACATAAGAAAGGAACCTCAATGTCAGTAACATGGAACGAATACTACCAAAAGGTTGCAAGCCAACCTCACCGACCAAACGTAGAACGTGCCGCCAATCTGCTTATGCTCGACAGCAAAATCGCCATTGATGCAGGATGCGGTACTGGTCGAGATTCCAACTACCTTCTAAATCAAGGCTTTACCGTTTACGCGTTTGACACTCATCAAGATGCGGTGGAAACTTGCTTGACGCGTTTCGAAGGCAATCCTAACTTTTCCATATCGCAATCTTGCTTTAGTGACTTTGATTACCCACCGTGCAGTTTATTTATTGCCAGTGCAAGCTTGTTCTTTTGCCCTAGTGAACGCTTCGAAAGCGTTTGGCAGAGAATTAACGAAACATTACAATCGGGTGGTATATTCTGCGGCGATTTACTGGGAATTCGCGATTCCTGGGTTGGTACAGACATACACTCAAATATCAGTGCGTTTACTAGGGAAGAAGTCGAAGCATTATTTGACGATTACGAAATCATCCACTTTTTGAGAGGGATGAAGACGGCACCACTGCTGTTGGGAACGCTAAACATTGGCATACGTTCAGCATCACTGCCGTCAAACGTTAACTTGTTACTATCAATCCGTTACTAAAAGGAGTGTTATGTACCATTTCCAAGGCGTCACACTAAGAAGAGCCGTTCCGGAAGAAGCCAAAGCGCTCTATAAGCTCATCACTGAGGATGAACGCTGGGCGCAATTTAATGGCCCTTACTTCCCTTATCAAACACCGACATTAGAAGGCTTTCGGAACCACACCTTTCAACGCCTACTGAAAGGCAAAGACATGTTGTTGATTGAGTTCGAGGGCAAACCTGTCGGTTCAGTGAGCTGGTACTGGGAATGTGAGAGCACTCGTTGGTTGGAAGCTGGCATCGGCATTTACGATTCGAACTACTGGGATAGAGGGCTGGGCTTTTCCGCACTCGTGCCTTGGATAAGCCACATCTTTGATACCCAAGACATAGAACGAGTGGGCTTAACAACATGGTCAGGTAACCCAAGAATGATGCGTTGTGCAGAAAAGCTTGGCATGCAGCAAGAAGCACGCATTCGCAAAGTACGTTATTACCAAGGCGAGTACTACGACTCAGTAAAATATGGCGTATTAAGAGAAGAGTGGCAAACGCTGATCCAACAGCTCTATAGCCAAGAACAATTGGCGTAAATAATCTTATTAGTGAAAGGCTTCGTATTTCACCAAGCCTTTTTCTATCAGATTCATTTCAATTGCGGATAAACCACTTCAAACCGCTCTAGAAGCAATAATCGCTGCTCATGCCATTCGATACCCAGCTCTTCGCATTACGCTTTGAAAAATCTGGTGTGCGCTTTTCGCCACCAAGCCATTGTGCGGTCACCTTCCCCTTCTGCGTGAGCAAATTCCTCACTCACGTCTGCATATCGACAAGTTCTAACATCTGTGATTCGAATGACGCATACAGGTTCACCATCCCAGTTGGACACAACTTGTAGGTTTCCAACTTGAGGCATCATTTCTCCCTGTTCGCTATACCAAAGCTCCATACTGCAAGAGGCGGTTTTCTGACCAATTCTTACCAATTCAGCGCAAGCATTCGCATTATGTTCATCAGCGCAGTAGTAATCCGCACTCACCGATGGGATTGCGTCTTTTTCTTGCTGAGATAATGTTTGAAGATATTGCTCAAGATAGGCTTGTGATTTTGCGTCCATACTGCTTGCCATACATTTCCAATAAAAAGAAAGGATATCCATTCACCATAAAAAGGACAAGCATCAAGCTCATTAGAAAACTTTATAAAACAAGCATTTTTTATCAGTTCTTTGCTAAAACCAGCCTCTATTTGCTATGGTTTCAGGGATTACACCACACACGACGCAAAAGGACGTTCTATGCGCTTATTCATTGGCATCTTCTTCGCTGCTCTCCTCTCTTTTCCAACCCTAGCATCAGAAGAAAAACATTCAGAATCCGACCTTTTAGACCGACCATTAATGGAGCGTTATATCCTTGATGAGTTGAAATCACTTCGTCAGGAGCAACAAGACCTAGAACGTAGAATGATTGTTGAAATCACTGACCGTGAGTTAACGGTGGCCGATAAGTCACTGAACTATGCCAATGTCACCGTCACGTACTTCTTCTACATCATTGCTGGTGTCGCCTCGCTCATTGCTTTTGTTGGTTGGCAATCCCTGCGCGAGTTCAAGCACAACACCAAAGAAATGGCAGACAAACGCTTGGAAAAAATAGCCCAAGAGTACGAAAAGAAATTTTTAGCATTAGAGCGCGACTTAAAACGCAAGACTCGTATTATCAGTGAGAACAACAAAGAAATAGAAAAGATCAACGAGATCCATAACTTATGGCTTCGCGCACAAAGTTCGCAAACACCTGAGCAACGTATCGATATCTACGATGAAATTTTGCTTGTTCGCCCAGGAGATTTGGAAGCATTGACTTACAAAGCTGACGCTGCAATGGAGATCAAAGAGTACCATTGGGCACTGAGCTTGTGTAACCGAGTTCTTGAAGTAGATGACACCAACGGTCCAGCCTTGTATCAACGTGCTTGTGCATACTCTCGTTTAGGGATTGAAGAGCAAGCGATTGAGGACTTGGAGCGTGCGATTGATACCAGCCCATCCATTCGCGATCTACTAGCGGAAGAACCCGATCTAGAGCTACTTCATGGCAATGAGCGATTTGAGCGATTGATGTTTTCTATTACAGAACAATAGACGCCAGACTAACTCTTCAAACACATCGATGAAGAAGAACTCAACCTTCTTCATCCAATATTAGATTTGAACCTGCGTGCTCTTTACCCAGAACATCTTCTGGGTTTCTTAATGCACAGTTTTCTAGCGACAAGCAGCCGCAACCAATACAACTTCCCAAGTCACTTTGTAATGCTTTGAGTTTTTGAATTTTCTGCTCTAACTGCTCATGCCAATGACTAGCCATGGTTTCCCACTGTTCCTTGTTTGGGGCTTGGTGCTTAGGCAATTCTTCCAGTGCCTGTTTTATCTCTTCTAATGACAACCCAACTTGCTGCGCAGCTTTGATGACCGCCACGCGACGAAGCACGCTGCGATGATAACGACGCTGATTGCCTTGATTTCGCCAGCTCGAAATCAATCCCTTTTGCTCGTAAAAATGCAATGCGGACACCTTGACCCCTGAACGCTTCGCCACTTCGCCTACGCTGATTTCCACCTCTATCCTCTTGTTCAATAAACGTCTCTCCTCAAGTTCACTTGAGGTTTGAAAGCAACACTACGTTAACAAATCAGGAACGCAAAAACGATGAAAATAATGCGCCATGAAAACTTCAACAAAACGACAACATAGAGTTAGAGACAGGAATGAAGTAAATTAGAGAAACTTATCTTGCTCGATAACCGCAAAGGAAACCGCAGTGAATTTAAGACAATTGGAAGTCTTTTACGCCATCATGCAGACCGGAACCGTTTCTGGTGCCGCGCGCCTATTGCATGTATCGCAACCTAATGTCACTCGGGTGCTTGCCCATACAGAACAACAACTTAGCTTTGCCCTGTTTGAGCGTGTCAAAGGCCGCTTAGTACCGACCCAAGAAGCCAAAGCTCTACTGCCAGAAGCCGAGAAAGTCTACCAACAGCTTGGGCAATTTCGTTCCCTCACCAATAAGGTGAAGCAAGGCACTCAGCACTTGAGAGTCGGAGCGCCGCCTGTCCTGGCTTCCCAACTGCTTGCTCCAACGGTTGCTATACTTTCGAAGCAACAAGGCATCTCATTTGAGCTATTAACAGCAAACCGTGATGAGCTGTGTTCAGGCTTACTTAAGCACGAATTGGATGTAGCGATTGCCTTTGGTGAAGAAGCTCCACCCGCAATTTTGAGTGAGGTTTTACTCAAGCAGCAACTCGTTCTGATTGCGCCAAAAGTAGCGCTCAATTCGGACGACGACGCGGTATCGTTTGATGATTTAATTCAGCACGAATTGCCAATCATCGGCTTGGACAGTCGAGACCCACTCGGTTTATTGCTACATCAAACGCTTTCCGCATGTGATGAACATTATCACCATGCGATCACAGTGCGCAGTTACGCCGCTGCCGCCGAGCTAGTCAAGCATCACGCGGGTTTTGCGATTGTCGACCCATGGACAGCAAAACAGTATCAAGATGACGAATCAGTAAGCGTGCGCTCACTTTCTCCAGCGCTGTCATTTTCTATCTCTATCTTGTTTGCAGAACACTCGCCGCAATCCATTTCTACGAAGCTTTTTATTGAGTCGCTAAAGCAGCATGTTAATCAGTAAGTTAGCACTCATGCCCACCTATAACTTCAAGTTATAGGCGCACAACAAATAGGCATTCGGCTTCCTTCTTCAAACTGACTACATTGTCTGAAAACGTACGAATGACAGAGGGAACCATCATGCAAATTGCTCAACCTTACCTACTTTTTCTTGGCGACGTCACCGATCCATTAGCCGCAAAAACTGCACGCGGTATCCATCAATGGCGCCCAGAGATTTGCTTAGGTCAGCTTCGTCTTACGCCAGAAACTGTTTCATTAGGTTTAACCGACATGACGCTGCAACAAGCTCAGCAGCAAGGCGCAAAAACGCTCGTCATCGGTACAGCAAACCCTGGTGGTGTTATTCCTGAATCATGGCAGGCGACGTTACTGGAAGCGGCGGAAATGGGTTTTGAAATTGCCTCGGGTATGCACCAACGTCTTTCTGAATTTGCGCCTTTGAATGACTTACAACAACGCGGATTAACCAAACTGCACGATGTGCGCCACTATGATGAACCGCTTAAAGTGGGCAATGGTAAAGCGCGCTCGGGTAAACGCTTACTAACGGTTGGCACCGACTGCTCGGTTGGCAAAATGTTCTCAGCCCTCGCGATTGAGAAAGCCTTGCAGCAAGCTGGTTGTAAAGCTGAGTTCAAGGCCACAGGTCAAACGGGCATCTTAGTCACGGGCAGTGGTATTTCGATTGATGCGGTTGTCGCGGACTTTATCTCTGGTGCAGTAGAAGCCATTAGCCCTGAGTTTACTGACCACGAATGGGACATCATTGAAGGGCAAGGTTCACTGTTCAATCCCTCTTTTGCTGGCGTGAGTTTAGGCTTGCTTCACGGTGCACAAGCAGACGCTTTGGTATTGTGTCACGAGATCGGTCGCCCACACATTCGCAACCTTCCTCATGCTAAGTTGCCAACGATTGAGCAAACCATCGAAGCGAATTTACAAGCTGCACGTTTAACAAACTCTGACACACGTCTTGTCGGAATCTGCTTGAATACTTCTGCAATCAGTGAAGATGATGCCGCACAGCTTTGCCAAGACTGGACTGAGAAATACCAAGTACCTGTCACCGATCCTGTGCGTTTTGGCGTAGAGCAAATTGCTCAAAAGATTATTGCGATTTAAGGATTGTAGACGCGATGAAAATTCATGTAGAGCCTGTCACCATTGCGATGGCGACGCCTTTCCGTATATCACGTGGCAGCCGAACCGAATGTCACGTGGTGCGAGTAACCATAGAGCAGAACGGCATCAGCGCCCAAGGTGAATGTACGCCTTATCCCCGTTATGGCGAGTCGGTGGAATCGGTGATCAAAGCCATTTCTCAAGCCGCTCAGGAACTACAAGGTTTGTTTGCCAAAGGCGATGCGAACATAGTCTCTCTAAGAGAAAAGTTGCAAACCCTTCTCCCTGGCGGTGCGGCACGTAATGCACTCGACTGTGCGATGTGGAACTTACAAGCTAAGCTAGCGGGCAAGCAACACACTCAAGATTTATTTGAACTGCCAACATCGATTGTCACTGCGATGACCGTATCGATTAACACGCCAGAGGCAATGGCAAACCAGACCCGTAGTTACATCGAACAAGGCGCAAAACTACTTAAAGTGAAGCTCGATGGCGAACAAGTGATTGAACGTGTTCGCGCAGTTCGTGAAGCGGCAGGTGAGGCAATGATCGTGCTGGATGCAAACGAAGCATGGCAAGAACTGGATTTAGACGCCACCTTTGCCGCGCTAGTACCACTGAATATTGCGATGATTGAGCAGCCTTTGCCATCGAATGACGATGACAAGCTAAAAGACATTTCGCACCCAATTCCACTTTGTGCCGATGAAAGTTGCCATACACGCCAGCAATTGCATGAATTAGTGGGCAAATACGATATGGTCAACATCAAGCTCGACAAGACGGGTGGTCTTACCGAAGCCCTACTGCTTGCAGAAGAAGCGAAACGCCTTGGCTTTACCTTGATGTCTGGTTGCATGTTAGGCACTTCACTGGCGATGCGTGCAGCGCTACCTATTGCTGTCCAATCGAAAGTGGTCGACTTAGATGGTCCGGTTTTACTGGGTCAGGATGTTGAGCCTGCTTTGGTATATCGAGAAGGTGAAATCGTCCTGTAAAGGATCAGTGATCACCCCATCACCCATTTCATGACCTAGATTAAAAAACAATCACCGCCAGCATGAAATAAGTCACATAAATTACGGGGTTATTACAGCATGCTAATACCGTAGTAACCTCTAATGCGCTTTTTCAGCAAGGTGGTGGTTGTATGTATAGAGTCATCCGAAAAATGACATGGAAGACGAAAAGGCGGTAAACCCGCCCTACTCCAATGCAGTTCGTGCCTGATATCAGGTCTGCAACAAAGCTAAGACTTAACACATTTAACCTCACCAACAAAAAACGCCCTCGAAATTTGAGGGCGTTGTTGTATTCATTTGAGGTCTATTTGTCTAACGACATACCAATATGTTCAAGCTTGGATTGGAACTGTTCAACACTGTCGGCTTTATAGGTAGGAGAACCGTTAAAATAGCGTGGCTTCTCTGGCAACATCGCATTCTTTAGTTCTTGTTCCTGATCGACATTGTCATGGTACACCGTTACACGGTTTGGGATATCCTGCTTCATAAATGCCATTTTGGTTCTCCTTTATTAAGACGAATCTTAAGCGTAGAAGCGAACAAAAAATGCGCAAAAACTCACCATTAAAAATTTGATCTTCTAGACAATATTAGGGTCTATTGAACTTTCGAACTTGGCTCTTGGATCTGATAAAGGCGGCGTTCGTTCTCTGTACAAGTGGTCTCGCAGTTACACACTTTGTCAACGCCAACGTTATTCAAGCCACCGCAACTGCCTTGAATGCGTTTATTGTGAAAGATCACGCCCAGTGACATCAACAAAATGATGGCTAAGAACCCCAGAAAAGTGAACAACCAAACCATTACTTCACCTCTTTCACGTAAGAAGAAACCAATGCTTTAAGTTTAGTCGGGCGCAACGTCATGAGTGTGTTTTTTGATTGAGATTGAGGATTGATCAATAGCGACGGCGCTTTTTTGCTAACACAGCCACCGCAACCACCTTTTTTGGCATGATTGGTCGAAGGGCGACCTTGCGTCGTAACCGTTAATGGTGTGCGAGGTACACCCATCACATCATCCAGTGAGCTGCGAGTTGATAGCTTGAAGACTTGCTTACCACTGCTCAAAAGCTTACCAAGCGCACGTTCACCAATGTTACGAACCAGCACTGCATCCACCTGATATTCTTGCAAAGATTGAATAAGTTGAGATTTTGCTTTACAGCCAGCTTGTGGCATAGAAGCAATATTAGCTAGGTTTTTCAACAGCCCTTCCGTATCGGAATAAATCGCAATGTATGGGGCTTTAACAAAATGATTGGCGACGCGTTCGCCGTCATTCGGAATAGCGTAAATCATGAGTTTGACTCCTGGTCAGGAAAAACAAGTGCATGACCCTCAACTAGGCTTTTCGCGACTTTAAAACGCGCACTTTTAACCGTATTACCAAAGGTCTGGCGAGAGACTCCCATTTGGTCGGCAGCTTGCTGCTGGCTCAATCCTTCCAGATCGGCCAATCGCAATGCTTCTAATTCTTCTGGCAATATGTTGACCTTCTCTAGATCATAAAACGGTACGCCATTGGGCTTAAAACAATGGTGCGCTGCACGTCCACATATACGTCTTTCTATTTTTGGTCTCGCCATCACATCCTCTCTACAAAACACCTTCACCTTACGCCCGTTAATGGCATATGCCAATTAAAGTTTTTAGCATATGCCAATATCTTAGTTTGCAAAAATCTCATCAACAGCGAAATATTCGTTAGACATCTAACAATAATGCAATAACACATACAAACTACCATACGATTCATTGACATAAGTCGATAAAAACCTCTCATTAATGAGGCTATTTTCATCAAACATTCACCTTCGCTTTCACGATTGTTAACAAATAAAGCTATAATTCACCCAGCACATTAGTTTGAATACTAATGATTAATTCGTTACCCTAATTGAGCTATTTAGAGAAAGGAAACTCAATATGACGTACAAAACTCCCTTACTACTAGCGATTGGTGCGCTAGCAGCAACCAACGCAAACGCAAGTGAGTGTGGAACGGTTACCATTGCAGATATGAACTGGAACTCTGCAACACTGATTGCCAATGTGGACCGTTTTATTCTTGAGCACGGCTACGGCTGTGATGCCGAACTCATCCCTGGCGACACCATGCCGACAGGCACATCAATGATTGAAAAAGGACAGCCTGATGTGGCGCCTGAACTGTGGAGTAACAGCCTTAAAGACGCGCTAGACAAAGGTGTCGAAGAAAAACGCCTACGCTATGCAGGTAAAGCGCTCGTCGATGGTGGTGAAGAAGGATTCTGGATCCCAGCCTATCTTGTTAAACAATACCCTGAAATGAAAACCATCGAAGGTGTGAAAAAGCACGCGAAGTTATTCTCTCATCCTGAAGACAAAGCAAAATCGGCATTTTACAGCTGTCCTGCCGGTTGGAACTGTCAAATTAGCGCCGGCAATCTTTTCAAAGCGATGAATCTTGCTGACGCAGGCTTCGACATCATCGACCCAGGTTCAAGTGCCGGTCTGTCTGGCTCAATTGCAAAAGCCTACGAGCGTGAAGAAGCGTGGTTCGGTTACTACTGGGCACCTACTGCGGTTCTTGGTAAATACGACATGGTAAAAGTGGATTTTGGTAGCGGCGTTGATGAGAAAGAGTTCGTCAGCTGTACAACACAAACAGACTGTGAAAATCCAAAAGCAACCATGTACCCACCTTCACCAGTCCATACCATTACGACTGAGGAGTTTGCTTCACGCTCTCCAGCCGCTTACGACTACTTCACTAAGCGTGGCTTCACCAATGCGGACATGAACCAGCTATTAGCTTGGATGGAAGACAACCAAGCAGACGGTGAGGAAACCATGTTCCATTTCCTAGAAAATTACCCGCAGATCTGGAACGCATGGGTTCCACAAGACGTAGCTAAAAAAGTGCAAGGTGCACTGTAAGACTTAGACGTTTCGTAAATGGTATAGGAATACCAAAATTGTTGTATGCCGAGGCTCGCTTGAGCCTCGGCAAGAAAAGGAAGTAAACATGTCTGACTCGAATTGGCTTAGCGAATTCCCAGAAATGGATCGCTCAGATCTCAGAGCCATCCGCAAAACCTTAGATGGAGCCTACCGCGACTTCTCTCGCGAGTACGGCGACCTTATTGAATCATTCTTCGACCCTCTTCTCTCATTTCTCGTTTGGTTCGAAAAACTCCTCATTTCTACACCATGGATGATCATTCTTGGTGTGTGTACTGCGTTGGTTTATGCCGCTAGTCGCTCATGGAAACTGGCTGTCGCGTGTTTCGTGTCATTGATCCTGATAGGGTACTTTGGCATGTGGGAAGACACGATGCGGACGCTCAGCATCATCACGGTGTGTACCATGCTCGCCATTGCGCTCGGCATTCCAATTGGTATTGCCATGGCGCGCTCCAATCGCGTGCAATCCGTCGTGACACCACTGCTCGACGTGATGCAAACCATGCCTGCGTTCGTCTATCTGATTCCTGTCGTGATGCTCCTTGGTATCGGTAAGATCCCTGGCTTGATTGCGGTTGTTATCTACGCAATCCCACCAGTGATCCGTTTGACCAACTTAGGCATCCGACTCGTAGACAAAGAAGTACTTGAAGCCGCCACTGCCTTTGGTGCAAGTAACAAGCAACGCTTAGTCGGCGTACAATTACCTTTAGCAATGCCAACCATTATGGCCGGTATCAACCAAACCATCATGATGGCACTTTCTATGGTTGTTATCGCCTCTATGATTGGCGTTAAAGGCTTAGGTCAGCCAGTATTAAAATCAATCACCAACCAGTACTTCACTCTTGGTCTGCTTAATGGCCTAGCGATTGTGGCACTGGCGATTCTGTTTGACCGTGCGTCGCAAGCTTACGCGAAGCGAACCCAAGCACACTTAGGAGATCTGAAACATGACTAAGCCACTTATTGAAATCAGCGGGCTGTACAAGATCTTCGGACCAAAGCCAAAAACAGTCATCGAGCGAGTAAAACAAGGTCAGAGCAAAGACCAAATTCTGGCTGATACGGGTCATACCGTCGGTTTAAAAGACATCAACCTGCAAATTAACAAAGGCGAGATCTTCGTTATCATGGGTCTGTCTGGCTCTGGTAAGTCGACCATGATCCGTCACTTCAACCGTTTGATTGACCCAACCATGGGACAAATTTTGGTTGAAGGCGTCGACGTAATGCAGCTGTCTTCAAAAGAGTTGGAAGAGTTTCGTCGCCATAAAATGTCGATGGTATTTCAACGCTTTGGCCTTTTGCCTCATCGCACTGTGGTTGACAACGTCGCTTACGGCTTGGAAATCCAAGGCATCAAGAAAGAAGCACGCATTGCGAAAGCCAACGAATGGTTAGAGACAGTTGGTCTTAAAGGTTACGAGAACCAATACCCTGCGCAACTTTCCGGCGGCCAGCAACAACGTGTAGGTTTAGCTCGCGCGCTGGCGACTGACGCAGAGATCCTATTGATGGATGAAGCATTCTCGGCACTCGACCCGCTGATCCGAAGTGAAATGCAAGATCAGCTGATTGAACTGCAAGAGAAGCTACATAAGACCATTATATTTATCACTCACGATTTGGACGAAGCGCTTCGCTTAGGTGACCGTATCGCTATTTTGAAAGATGGTGAGTTAGTACAGCAAGGTTCTCCAGACGAGATTCTGCTCCACCCTGCCGATGAATATGTAGAAGCCTTCGTTAAGGACGTAAACCGAGCGAGAGCGCTTACGGTAGAAACCGTAATGCAGCCACCAGCATATCGCATTGCAGCTACGACTATCGAAGAAGCCCTTGTCGAGATGAAACGCGTGAAGCAAGACTACGCGTACCACGTGACCGACGAAGGCTATCAAGGAGTCGTTACCAAAGAGAGCTTGCTAGACGCCGCGAAGACGGATGCCGCGCAAGAGCTGGCAGAAGAGATCTACGAAGAAGTGCCTGTTGTCTCTCCTGATTCCGTAATTGAAGAAGTGCTACCAGACACCATGTCTTGTGACTACTCACTGCCGGTTGTGGATGACGAAGGTAATTTGCAAGGTGAACTAGAACGTAGCGCCGTGGCTGAAATCTTTACTGATAATACTGAAGAGGCGTCGCCGCCAAAGGAGGTAAAAACGCCTCCAGTAATGGATAAGGCATCTTAATACAGTAAAGGCTCATCGTCGGATGTAATGCCGATCGGTTTAGAGACTTGAATGATCTTGGGATCGTATGATAATCCCCACTAACAACGTTAGTGGGGATTTTTTATGTTTGCTCAAGAGTTGGTTTTGGCTCATGAAACGTAAGCGCTCCATA
>NZ_JAHGAH010000168.1:0-1326 GCF_030248475.1 Vibrio sp. D173a | reverse complement strand
CTAATGCCGTTCACTTAAGGTGATCGGCATTGTTTTTTCTAGGGTATCGGCTTGGCTTTTTCTTAACGACTCTAGGGAAGGATCTTTCTCTCCTAGGTTCAAGTATTAAGCTCTCACTCATTGAGTAGAAGTTTTCGAGTTGCCTCGGGATTGCTCCTGGTGACGAGTATGGAAGTCCCACTATCAGGCGCATGATGTGAGCTAGTGCTCCATTGAAGCTAAGTTGATATGGCAAGTAATCACCATTCAACGTATTACACATCTGCACCATTTGATACCTGATCAAGTTATAGGTCAGTAGTATTCCCCAGA
Source organism: Vibrio sp. D173a (assembly GCF_030248475.1). Taxonomy (NCBI): domain Bacteria; kingdom Pseudomonadati; phylum Pseudomonadota; class Gammaproteobacteria; order Vibrionales; family Vibrionaceae; genus Vibrio; species Vibrio sp. D173a. The sequence goes on along the minus strand of NZ_JAHGAH010000168.1, from coordinate 1,014 downwards.
GTTCTTGCTTCACTAATTCAGGGAGTCGACTTCGAAGCGTGAGTCGGTTACCAAGCATGTACTGTTTTTGCTCACGGTATCCGAGTTCAATTTCCCAACGATACCCATATAAGCCTACGATATCTGACTTTGGGTAGAGCATAGGGTCAAGCATTGAGGTGAGAACATCGTATTGCTTGCCATCTTTGACTCTCGTGATTAAACGTACAACCACTTCTTGTTCTAGCTCTGGCCACTTTTTACGTGCTTGCGGATTACTCTTCAGCTTTATCAGTTTATCTTGGCGGCCAAGAGACTGAACGACGTCATAAGTAAGTCCTTTTTTCATTGGGATAAGCCAATGTCGATTTATGCCTTGCGAGCTCCATGCTTGAAGTAGGCCAAGGGAGTAAAAGCCTTTATCAAAAAGGGTTAAACTATTATCAGGTGTCGTCTCTATCAGTTGCTCTGCTAACTTCATTTCATTGACGCTATAACAGTCAAAGGCACTGCCTGTGATTAAATGGCTGCTCAATTCCATCTGACATACCATGCGTACTTGTGGGTACTGTGTTTCTTTTCCGTCACGATTGGTAGGCTTTGCAAACGTTGCAGCGTTCTCTTTTGAATCCTCAGTTCGCCACAAGACACCATCAACGCCAAGAAGAGTGAGTCCGTTCCAGTTTGGTAAATTAGCCTGTTTAAACCAATGACTCTGGGTACACTCAAAAAGAGCTTTAGCCGCTGACTCACCAAGGTTTTTTCTTCGCTGTGTTAATGCACTTGGAGCAACAAATGGTTTACCTGTGCGGTCAACAATATCGAGCATATTTACAATGTCAGCCATGGATTTATCGTTATAGATTGCCATTCCAACCAGTAACCATGCCATCGACTCTAAAGTTAGCTTTCGTTTTCTTAGCGTAACAGTATCAGTAAGTTCGTAAGCACTATTAATGAGTTCAATGGGCAGGAGGTCAGCGAGTGTTTCAACTTGATTGGGTTTATAACTGTTGATGATGTCGAGGGCTTGAG
>NZ_JAHGAH010000167.1:0-9580 GCF_030248475.1 Vibrio sp. D173a | reverse complement strand
AGGCGCTGTGTTCTTCGAGGGTCTTTAAGTTGTGCTTGTCCAAATTGTTCTTGTGCCCAAAGTTTAGCGTCTGAGTGTGTCATCTTAGTGTTTCAGTAATGATTGCTAAGTGATCAGATCACACACACTTGAAAGAGTTCAAAAAAAATCCCCAAGCTACAAGCTTGGGGATTTGTGTATAAGAGACAGCCGAGATGGAGCCTTAGATGATGGGACAATCCACTTAACGATTGAGTTCCGCCAGAGATTCAATGCTGATGGCATCGTGTCGCCAATACTCGATATCGCAATCAATCAACTCACCGTGCTGGTTATAGTTGATGCGCTCCACCACCATCGCGGGAGTGCCAGCTGTCGCGCGCAGTGCCTGAGCCATTTCACCCAACAAAGTGCTGGTTGAAATGCGGTAGCGAATCTTTTGATACGTCACTCCATAATGATCGCGATAAATATCCGTCAGTGAATTTGATAAATCGTAGTCCAGCAGGTTCGGAAACAGCTCTGGGCGAATGTAGTTTGTTACGAATACTACTGGTCTGTCTTCAAGATATCGAACACGGTCGACTCGATACACGTCCGAGAAAGGTTGCAAGTCCAGCAAGCGCGCGGCTTGTTTGTTTGCCAACGTCCCTTTTGCTGCGACCAACTCCGTTTTTGGCACACGATTTTGCGCTTTCGCCATGTTCGGGAAGTTCAGCGTTTGGGTAGGGTCGTAACGCAATGGCTCAGGTGAGATAAACCAACCTCGGCGATCTTCGCGATAGATTCGACCTTCTGCTTCCAGCAGTGATAAAGCTTCACGCAAAGTGACGCGTGTAGTATCGAACGACTCCGCCAACTTACGCTCTGCTGGCAGTTTTTGACGCGGCGATAGCATGCCCGCTTCAATCTGTTCAACAATCGAATCTTTAATTTTTACGTATTGCACGAAGTGTCCTTATCTTTTGCGCCAAGCTTGTGTGCGATTCTCTAACAATTTACCCAAAGTCATCTGAACAATCTTCGCAATTGCGGCAGCCATCATGATCATCACCGCCATTGCCGCTGCAGCGCCAGTTTGACCTGCATCGTCCATATTCAGAATCGAGACCGAAGCCGGAATCGTATCGGTTGAGTAAAGGAATACTACCGCAGAAGTGGTGGTCAATGCATTAACAAACAAGTAAGTCGCAATGTCCAAAATCGCAGGTAAACACACAGGTAATGTCACTTTAAAGAACAACTTGTATTGAGGAAGCTTCACCGATGCCGCAATGGCTTCAATCTCCGATGGCAGCTGCTTTAACGCTGTCAGGGCGGTCATGTGACCCACTGTGTAGTAATGCACTACCGTGTTAATTACCAAGAATGCCATGGTGCCATAAAGCACGTTCAGAGGATTGTTCGCATCGTTGAAGTAAAAGATGTAACCCAAGCCAAGCACCATACCCGGAACCGCCATTGGCACCACACTGAGCATTTGCATCACCTGACGAATTGGACCAAACGCACGCCCTTTCTCAATGCAGTAAGCACCGACAAAGATGATGGCTGTACCAATAACCGCTGTCCAACCCAACCTGCCAGTGTTAGCGAGTTGAAGAATGGGCTCCAACCGTAAGTGCTCATTTCGGCAAAGTGGTTAAGATCATCAATGCATGAGGGAAGGTCCAGAAAATCAAACCCATCGAGATCCCAATCACGCCGTAAATCGAGTTTCCTAACAGCATCTCTTTGGCAATGCCTTGATTACCGAAAAGGAAGATCAAACTGATCGCCGGCAACAACGAAGGCGCAAGGATTGGTGCAGTTCCTAGGATTTGAAACAAACCTTTAAACGGCATACATGAACGAGTTAGCGCGTAGGCATAACCAAACGCAAGCACACCGACTACCGAGGTCACTATCACGCCCAAAGTGAAGGTGTTGCCTACCGACACCCACAAGCTTGAAGAAGAAAAGTATGTCGCAAAGTTTGCCAATCCGACAAATTCGCCATTGGCATTTTGCACACTCTTGGTCAACATTGCCCAAAGCGGCATTAAGATGAACAGCACCATCATGGTCGACAAGCCAGCAAGCAAACCAAACAACACAAGGTTGTCGCGGCTGACACGTCCGAGTAGGGATTTTGCTTTGTCTTGTGTGGTCAGGCTATTCATCGTCATTGTCTTCGCATCCATGTTTACACCTACGCTGCTAGCGCTTTATCAACCGAGGGCACGGCGTAACCATGCAGCCCTTCTTCAGCAAACTGGATGTAACGTACATCGCCCGCCTTGATATTGAGTTTTTGAACCGTTTCCACAGGAACATCCACGACGATGGTTTTCGTTGAGCTGTCGTTTTGCAATACGCAATCAATGCGGAAAAACGCCCCCAGAAACTCGGTTGCGGTAACTCGCACAGGTAAAGAGTTGGTGTAGTTTTCAACGAACTTGATGCTTTCAGGGCGCACCGCAAGGTCGAAGCGGTCACCACGTTGAATCTTACGATTGGTCAAGCTTGGCGCTGACATCAGGGTTTCGGCAATCCGTACTTGGGAGTCCGTTGCGACTGAGGTTTCAATAAAGTTCATGCTGCCGACAAACTCAGCGACAAAGCGCGTGGCTGGTTGTTGGTAGATCTCTTGAGGTGTGCCGACTTGTTCAATCACACCATGGTTCATTACCACGATACGATCCGCCATCGACAGCGCTTCGTCCTGATCGTGCGTAACCATGATGGTGGTGATGCCAAGCTTACGTTGCAGCTTACAAATCTCGTCACGTAAGTGAACACGTACTTTTGCATCCAGCGCTGACAGCGGCTCATCAAGTAGCAGTAGACCCGGAGACAACGCCAATGCGCGAGCAAGTGCCACACGCTGCTGCTGACCACCAGAAAGTTGGTTAGGGAATTTCTCGCCGGAGGTTGGAAGACCAATGGTTTCTAGCCAGTAATCCACCTTCTCTAACGCTTCTTTGGTCGACATTCCTTGATTCTTCAAACCCACTGCAATGTTCTCTTGTACAGTTAGGTTCGGAAACAGCGCGTAAGATTGGAATACGATACCGAAATCGCGCTTCTCTGGTGGTAGGAATGTGGTCTCTTGACCGTTTTGAAAAATCGCACCAGACGTTGGCAAGTCTAAACCTGCAATGGCACGTAGCAGAGTGGTTTTACCGCAGCCAGAAGGACCAAGAAAACAAACAAACTCGCCCTTCTCAATCGCTAGCGAGATTTTCTTTAATGCAGTGAACTGTCCGAATTGCTTCACTACATTTTCGATATTTAGGTAATGTTGGTTAGTTGACATAACACACGCTCCAAATGGTATATACCAACTTTAGTTTTGGAGTGTTACGTTCCAATGACAAATTTATAGCCAGAAGATGACAAATAGATGAAGGGCGGTGAGGTTTGTTTCTACGCTTGCAACCCCCTCCAACTCCCCCTTTTCTCGGCATGGTTTGCCAAGCATTTGAATCTGGTTATCAAGGGGGAGGGTTTTTCTTTGCTACGGTAAGCTCTGTGCTTTCCCGACGTCATTCTGAAGGAGCCTAGGCGATTATTCAGAATCTTCTTGAAGCGCGTTGGATGTTGCATTGTGAATTAAACTATTCGCGAATGCAGAACCAGTCCCTCCCCTTTACCAGCACGACTATTATAGTCTCCCGAAGTTGAAGCCAAGGGGAGGTTAGGTGGGGTTGGATGTTTAACGTTGAGTTAGGTGCGATTCCAACCCCCTCCAACTCCCCCTTTTCTCAGCATGGTGTGCCAAGCATTTGAATGTGGTTATCAAGGGGGAGAGTTTTCTTTGCTGCAGTGAGTTCGGTGCTTTCCCGACGTCATTCTGAAGGAGCCTAGGCGAGTATTCAGAATCTACTTGAAGCGCGTTGGATGTTGCATTTTGAATTGAATTTTTCTCGAATACTGAACCAGTCCCTCCCCTTTACCAGCATGACTGTTGTAGTCCCCGGGAAGTTAAAGCCAAGGGGAGGTTAGGTGGGGTTGCAGCTTTAACGTTAGATTCGGTGCCTACACCCCCCTCCAACTCCCCCTTTTCTTGACATGGCTTGCCAAGCATTTGAGTGTGGTTATCAAGGGGGAGAGCTATTCTTTGCTGCGGTGAGATCCATGCTTTCCCGACGTCATTCTGAAGGAGCCTAGGCGAGTATTCAGAATCTTCTTGAAGCGCGTTGGATGTTGCATTTTGAATTGAATTTTTCTCGAATACTGAACCAGTCCCTCCCCTTTACCAGCATGACTATTGTAGTCCCGTGAAGTTAAAGCTAAGGGGAGGTTAGGTGGGGTTGGTTGTTTAACGTTTGATTCGGTGCCTACAACCCCCTCCAACTCCCCCTTTTCTCGGCATGATTTGCCAAGCATTTGAATGTGTTTATCAAGGGGGAGAGCTATTCTTTGCTGCGGTAAGCTCTGTGCTTTCCCGACGTCATTCTGAAGGAGCCTAGGCGAGTATTCAGAATCTACTTGAAGCGCGTTGGATGTTGCATTGCGAATTAAACTATCCGCGAATGCAGAACCAGTCCCTCCCCTTTACCAGCACGACTATTATAGTCTCCCGAAGTTGAAGCCAAGGGGAGGTTAGGTGGGGTTGCTACTTTTAGGCTTTTTACCCTCACCTCTTCTAAAAACAAAAAATCCACCTCAACCGAAGTGGATTTCAGCATTCAACTCAAAGCAAATTCAATTAAGACTTTGGCTCTGATTTCGCGTCGAACTTCTCAGACCATGCCGCTAGAATCTCTGCACGCTTGCTGCCCATTTGCGCGAAGTCCATCTTCGCCATGTTCTCTTGAACGTTCGGGAAGTTAGACACAGTCGCTTTCACTTCTTTATGTGCAACCACTGGGTACATTTCTACGTAAAGCTCGTTTGCAGCTTTAGAGATTGACCAGTCGACAACGCGTTTCGCTGCATCCGACTCTTTTACAAGACCAACGGCTTCTGATTCCCAGCCGATGCCTTTTGGTGTGATAACCGCTAGTGGTGCGCCTTGTGTTTTCAGCTTCGCGCCGCGGCTCGCCATCGAGATACCGATAGCCACTTCACCCATACCCGCTTGAACACATGGCTTAGAGCCAGAGTGCGTGTAGTGTGCAATGTTCTTATCTAGGTCACGCATGTAGTTCCATGCCTGAGCTTCACCCATGTTTTGTAGCCAAGCAGAAACCTGCATGTAGCCAGTGCCCGAAGACGCTGGGTTAGGCATTGCAATGTGACCTTTGTAAACCGGCTTCGTTAGGTCTTCCCAAGACGTTGGTTTCGGTAGGTTAAGTTGTTTCGCTACCGCTTCGTTGAAACAAACTGCGTTAAAGAACGCATCGTTACCGAACCAAGCTTGGTTTGATTGAGGGTCGTTTAGGTTCGCATGCAGCTCTTCCAAACCTTTTGGTGTGTAAGGCTTAAGAAGACCTTCATCTTTAAGCAGTGCCATTGACGAGCCAGCCAGACCCCAAACCACTTCCGCTTGAGGGTTGTTCTTTTCTGCCAGCAATTTCGCCGTCATGATACCGGTGGAATCGCGAACCCACTTAATCTTGATATCTGGGTTATCTTTCTCAAACGCAGACTTGTATTTAGCAAGAATGTCAGTTTCGAAAGCGGTGTAAACCGTGACTTCCTGTGCAGCCATTGCATTCGTAGCTAGCAGAGAGACAAGTGCAGCCAGCGATCCTTTCATCAAACGGTTTTTCATCATTTTCTCCAGTTAATTTGGCTAAGTTTCAACTTGGTCTGTACCAGTTGACGATATACACCCTACTGAGCCTTTGTGACGAAATCATGACCATTAAATGGCAGTTTTACGAAAATTCGCGCTGAATAATCGTTCAATTGATCCGCCATTTTCTGGATATTAAAGTTTTATGAAATTGAAGGTTCGCCTGTTTACTGCCCTTTTCTTCCTCGCTAGAGTGAACTTGAAATTTGGTGTAGACCAATTAGCCTATTCTGATGGAAATCGAGATGAAAAACGAATACCTACTACTGACTCCAGGTCCTCTATCTACTTCTGAAACAGTACGTGAAGCCATGCTAAAAGACTGGTGTACTTGGGATGATGAATACAACAAAGACATTGTAGAAGTGATCCGCACTAAGCTTGTAAAACTGGCGACGGAGCAAGACGGCTACACCAGCGTACTAATGCAAGGTAGCGGCACCGCATCGGTAGAAGCGACGATTGGCAGCGCCATTGACAAAGATGGAAAATTGTTGGTTGTCGACAACGGTGCTTACGGTGCGCGTATCGCTCAGATCGCTGATTACCTAAATATTCCATGCCATGTAGTTTCCCCAGGCGAAACATCACAGCCACACTTGAACGAGGTGGAAACTGCATTGGCATCGGATCCTGCGATCACACACGTGGCGATTGTTCACTGTGAGACAACCACTGGCATGCTGAATCCAATTGAGGCATTTGCTTCCGCGGCAAAAGCACACGATAAAGTGGTGATTCTTGATGCCATGTCGAGCTTTGGTGGCATTCCTATCGATATCGCAGAGCTTGGCATCGATTTTATGATCAGCTCTGCAAACAAATGTATTCAAGGCGTGCCGGGCTTTGGCTTTGTGATTGCGAAACAAACAGAGCTAGAAAAGTGCCAAGGTCAGGCACGTTCTTTGAGCCTTGACCTTTACGACCAATGGCGTTGCATGGAAGTGAACCACGGCAAATGGCGTTTCACATCTCCAACGCACACGGTTCGCGCTTTCTATCAAGCATTGTTAGAGCTGGAACAAGAAGGCGGCATTGAAGCTCGTCATCACCGTTACCAAACTAACCAGAAAACACTGGTTGCAGGTATGCGTTCTCTGGGTTTCAAGCCGCTACTGAGTGATGACCTTCACTCGCCAATCATCACTTCTTTCTACTCTCCGACACACAGTGATTACCAGTTCAAAGCGTTCTACACACGTTTGAAAGAGCAGGGCTTCGTGATTTATCCGGGTAAGGTATCGAACGCAGATTGCTTCCGCATCGGCAACATTGGTGAAGTTTACCCAGCAGATATCGAGCGCTTAATCGGTGCGATTGAAAAAGCAATGTATTGGCAAGTTGCCTAAAGCAGCCTTCTGATTGAGAAAGCGTTATGACTCAGAATATCAAACCCACCCATTTCCGCAGCGAAGGTGATGTCAACACGACACCGGCACGCCAAGCTTGGAATGCATCGATGGACGAAAAACGCACGCAAGCATTGCTTAAGCGTGATTCGGAGGTCTTTCTTCATCAAGCCATGTCAACGCCTTGCTTAGATACCTTGGAAACTACAGAAGGCATCTACATCCAAGATGCTACCGGCAAAAAGTACATGGACTTCCATGGCAATAACGTCCATCAGCTGGGCTATGGTCATCCGCATGTGATTAACCGCGTGCAAGAGCAAATTGCCAAACTGCCGTTTTCACCACGTCGTTTTACCAATGAAACTGCGATTGAATGTGCCGAAAAACTCACCCAAATCTGTGGCGGCGAATTGAATCGCGTGCTGTTTGCTCCGGGTGGCACATCTGCGGTTGGCATGGCACTTAAATTAGCGCGCCACATCACGGGCAACTACAAGGTGGTGTCTCTGTGGGATTCCTTCCACGGCGCATCGTTGGATGCCATCTCTGTGGGCGGCGAAGCGTGTTTCCGCCAAGGTATGGGACCATTAATGGCAGGTGTTGAGCGCATCCCACCAGCCGTATCTTACCGTGGTGCTTTCCCAGTCGCGGACGGCAGCGACGTACATTACGCCGATTACCTCGAATACGTGATTGAGAAAGAAGGCGGCGTGGGCGCGTTTATCGCAGAAGCAGTTCGTAATACCGACGTACAAGTGCCGAGCAAAGCCTACTGGAAACGCATTCGAGAAATCTGTGACAAACACAATGTCATGTTGATCATCGACGACATCCCGAATGGCATGGGTCGCAGCGGAGAATGGTTTACCTACCAAGCCTACGACATCGAGCCAGATATGCTCTGCATCGGTAAAGGCTTGGGCGGAGGCTTAGTGCCTATCGCAGCCATGGTAACCAAAGACAAATACAACACCGCCGAGCAAATCTCAATGGGTCATTACACTCATGAGAAAAGCCCTATCGGTTGTGCTGCCGCGCTGGCAACCATGGAAGCCATCGAGCAAGAGGGCTTGCTAGATAAAGCCAAAGCCGACAGCCAGTTCATGCGTGAGAAGCTGCTAGAGATGAAAGCCAAGTACCCAGTGATTGGCGATGTTCGTGGCATCGGCATGTTGTGGGGCATTGAGCTGGTCACTGACCACGAAAGCAAAGCACGTGCGTATGACGAAGCGGAAGCTGTGTTGTACCAATGCCTCAACAATGGCGTGAGCTTCAAGGTATCGCAGGGTAACGTGATTCAACTCAGCCCACCGCTGATCATCACTCGCGAACAACTGACAGAAGCGTTGGCGATCTTCGAAGAAGCCATCGCCAAAGTGTGTAAAGACTTTAACTACTTCTAACCTCAACAAAAACCAATTTATCCTGAGCGCAGTTCCGACGTGTAGGCAAGCGCTCTCGCAAGCAAGAAAGAAAAAGGATTGAACATGAGCAACTCACCAATTCAAGCAGTGATCTTTGACTGGGCTGGCACTATCGTCGATTTCGGCTCTTTTGCGCCAACCAGTATCTTTGTGGAAGCGTTCAAACAAGGCTTTGATTTTGAAATCGACCTTGAAGAAGCGCGCGAACCAATGGGGCTTGGTAAGTGGGATCACATTCAAGCTGTGGGTCGTATTCCTGCCGTTGATAAGCGCTGGAATGAGAAGTTTGGTCGCTCAATGACCAGCGAAGACATCGACGCTATCTACGCAGCATTTATGCCGCTGCAAAAAGCAAAAGTGGCAGACCACGCAGAGCCAATCCTTAATGCGATTGAAGTTGTAAACGATCTGAAAGACAAAGGCATAAAGATCGGTTCTTGTTCTGGTTACCCCCGCCAAGTGATGGACGTGCTGATTCCAGTGGCGGCGGATTACGGATACAAACCGGATTACGTAGTAGCAACGGATGACCTGCCTCAAGGTGGTCGCCCAGCACCATTTATGGCACTGAAGAACGTGATTGAGCTGAATGTAACGGACGTTAACGCGTGTATCAAAGTGGATGACGCAGCCCCAGGCATCGACGAAGGTCACAACGCCGGTATGTGGACCGTTGGTTTGCTGCTTTCTGGTAACGAAGCAGGTCTGACGTTTGAAGAATACCAAGCTGCGGACGAAGCAACGCTTAATGCTGCTCGTGAAAAAGCGCGTGCAAAATTGCTCAAGAGCTCGCCGCACTACCTCATCGATACGATCGCTGACTTCCCTGAAGTGTTGGCAGATATCGAACGTCGCCTAGCAGCAGGTGAACGTCCGTAATCTTCATCTTCCACCAATAAGTGAAAACAAACGCCCCTCACGTGCTGTCTCTTATACACAAATCCCCAAGCTTGTAGCTTGGGGATTTTTTTTGAACTCTTTCAAGTGTGTGTGATCTGATCACTTAGCAATCCTTACTGAAACACTAAGATGACACACTCAGACGCTAAACTTTGGGCACAAGAACAATTTGGACAAGCACAACTTAAAGACCCTCGAAG
>NZ_JAHGAH010001660.1:0-756 GCF_030248475.1 Vibrio sp. D173a | reverse complement strand
ACCAAGATCGCACTGAACCAAGGTGTGGATGGGGTGGGACTCTACCGTACAGAGATCTCTTTCTTGCTTCAGCAACGCTTTCCTTCGGAAGATGAGCAGGTGAAGCAATACCAATCGGTACTCGAAAGCTACCCAGATAAACAGGTGGTGATGCGTACCTTAGACATCGGTGGCGACAAGGCTTTGCCTTATTTCCCGATTGAAGAGGACAACCCATTTTTGGGCTGGCGTGGGATTCGATTCACCCTCGACCATCCAGATATTTTTATTATTCCGCTCAGAGCGATGCTGCGCGCCAGTTGTGGTAGTCAAAATCTCAGTATTCTGCTGCCGATGATTTCTGGGGCTCGTGAACTGGATGATGCTTTGCAATTGATAGAGCAAGCCTACGATGAGGTACATGAACTGGATAGTCGCGTGCGTATGCCGCGTATCGGGGTTATGTTGGAAGTGCCTTCTATGCTCTATTTGCTTCCTCTGATAGCAGACCGTGTCGACTTTGTTTCTGTCGGTACCAATGACTTAACCCAATATTTATTGGCGGTTGACCGGAACAATTCTCGAGTCTCTGATGTCTATGAATCCATGCACCCCGCAGTGATCATGGCGCTTAAACAGATGCACGATACCTGTAAACAGTTTCAACTGCCGGTGTGTATCTGTGGTGAGTTAGCAGGTGACCCGATGGGTGCTCTGCTATTGATTGGTCTTGGTTATCAAACCTTGAGTATGAACACCTCGAACGTGGCAAGAACC
>NZ_JAHGAH010000166.1:0-726 GCF_030248475.1 Vibrio sp. D173a | reverse complement strand
TAAGAACCTATCTCAATAGGTGTTGTCTGAGTTAAATTAGCACCTATTGAAATACTATAAATGAGTTCAACACAATACCTAATCTCTGATGCCCTTTGGGCGAAAATTGAGCCTTTGTTGCCTATCCACAAGACTAATCACCCTCTCGGGACACATCGAAAGAGGGTCGATAATCGCGATGCAATGAATGGAATTCTTTTTGTTCTCAGAACGGGTTGTCAGTGGAACGCCCTTAACGCAACGGGTATTTGTACCTCTAGCTCTGCACATCGTCGCTTTCAAGAGTGGCGGGATGCTGGTGTCTTTGAGCGATTTTAGCAAAATGGCCTGATTTACGAAGGTGTTGATTGGCGTTCTATATCAATGGATGGCTGCCAAACGAAAGCGCCTTTAGCAGGCTCAAAAAAACAGGTAAAAACCCAACAGACAGAGCGAAGCAAGGCGTAAAACGCAGTTTGCTTACCGACGCAAATGGATTGCCACTTGCCGTTGTCAGTGATGGTGCGAACGTCCACGATATCAAGCTGGTACTTCAAACATTAAATGCACTGGAGTGTTATCGTCCACCTCTGAAAGTGCCCTTGTATCTAGACAAAGGTTATACAGGTCAGTGGTTACATGATGAACTGGTTGCTTTGAACTACATTCCCCATGTTCAATCACGTGCTGAAGAGGCTGCGAGCTTGAAACAATCGGATGATTTTAAGGCTCATCGTTGGGTTGAGG
>NZ_JAHGAH010001659.1:0-550 GCF_030248475.1 Vibrio sp. D173a | reverse complement strand
CACGGGCAGTACGACCCACTCGATGCACATAGCTTGCAGAGTGCATTGGGAGTTCAAAGTTAATCACCAGTGGTAATGCATCAATATGGATGCCACGCGCCATCACATCAGTGGCGATCAGTGTTTCAATGCGCCCCTGCTTAAAATCGTCAAGGATCTGGTTACGCTCTTCTTGGCTTTTATTTCCGTGTAGAGCCTCAACGCTCAGTTTGGCTTTCTTTAGTCGTTTGGTTAGGGCGTCGGCATTATCCTTTGCTCCGATAAAAACGAGCGTCTGAGTGCTAAGGTTTTGCTGCAACAGGCTGATCAGCGCTTGCGGCTTACTGCCTTTGTTCACCAGATACAATGTTTTCAGCGACGCTGTTTTCTGGGTGGACGGTTACCTTGACTGGTTTGAACAACAGATCATCGGTTTGCTGTTCTAACTCTTTCGGCAGTGTCGCAGAGAAAAATAATGTTTGATGCTTAGCGGGTAGTGACTTTTTGACCGCTTGAACATCTGGCCAGAATCCCATGTCCAAAAGGCGATCAGCTTCATCCAGTATCAAGG
>NZ_JAHGAH010001658.1:0-702 GCF_030248475.1 Vibrio sp. D173a | reverse complement strand
TCGCAATAACTCATAAAGGATTTGAGAAGTGGGCTCTGATATTTGTCTTTGTGTACCAACATCCAAAAGCGGCGCTTCATGTCCAGAGGTACATTGATGACCTTTACACGACCGTCCTTAATTGCAGGCTCAGCCGCCAATTTTGAAAGGCAGGCTAACCCCAATCCAGCAGAGACAGAGTTGATGATCGCTTCGGTGGTGTTGAGCTCAAATGACTCATACCAATGCTCGATACGTGGCGCGACGGTTCGAAGGAAAAACTCACGGGTACCTGATCCGGATTCTCTTAGGATCCAGTGACTGCGTTCGAGCTCTCGTAATGGCACAGAATCGACTTGGACAAGCGGGTGATTGGCATTGGCGACAATACACATCTCATCACTACTGAACTGGCTAGAGATCAGTTCGGGATGTAGAGTCTTACCTTCAATCAGAGGGATATCGAGCTCATAATCAACCAGCTTCTGGCAAATTAGAGCACTGTTATTGATAAACAAGCTCTGCTCTTGATGTTGAGTATGTTCACGAAAGCCCGAAAGAATAAACGGTGCGACTTGATTGCCGATGGTGTCGCTGGCCCCGACTTTGAGTAGGCCGCTCAAAGGTTGATCGTCACTGAATAGGGCGTCAATACTGGCTGCGCGATGCAGTATCTCATCAGCAAGTGGTAACAGCTTCTGCCCCTCTTGGTTGATGATCAAA
>NZ_JAHGAH010001657.1:0-582 GCF_030248475.1 Vibrio sp. D173a | reverse complement strand
AACGCCAACCATAGAACAAATGCCGCGTTAGTTATGCCTCTAGGCTTAGCACAGCAAAGCAATCGGATCTATTTAGTTTGTCGTTTTGATGGATTTGATAATGAGAGAACTCTTGCATTACATCGGATTACTAAAGCAACGGTATCAACATTCAACTTTGAGCGTCCTAAGGACTTCTCTTTAGAGCAGTATGATGCAGATGGACGCTTTGGCTTTGGTGAAGGGGTAGTCGGTGTGCTTTCTTTCATAACAGATAAGAAGATCAGCCAGTATCTATCAGAGACACCTCTGTCTGATGATCAAACGATAGAAGCTAAGAGCGAACAAAGTTACCAAATCAAAGCAACAGTTACGGATTCATTGCTACTCAAAGGGTGGTTAATGGCCTTTGGAGATAAAGTTAAAAATATCCGTTTCGACGATTGTGAGCTAGACCTAACCAATTCAAATATTAACTGAAATTACAACTGGAGAGTATTATGCCTTTACCACTTATTTTAGGCGCAGCTGCAGCTGCAGTTGCTGGTTTTGGAGCTAAGAAGGGATATGATGGCTACAAAGATAAAACGGAAGCAAACGACA
>NZ_JAHGAH010001656.1:0-705 GCF_030248475.1 Vibrio sp. D173a | reverse complement strand
CATCGTTCTTGATTCACCAACCTCATGTAAGTGGATGCGGAGTATAGCGCACAAGAATCAAAAGTACACTTTGAAGTTTACTTTTTTGAATTTAGGAGTAACATGCGCTCGCCGAAGTTAAGAAGCTGCTTTACCGTTTGGTTATTGTCTTCAATCTTGCAGCGTGGGCATAGTCGCCGTGCGAGGCGCTGAGCAATGATTAAACTCAACGACGATGCGAGGTTGAATGGCTCAATGCCCATATGAGCAAGGCGCGTGACGGTTTCTGCGGCGGAATTCGTATGTAACGTCGATAAGACGAGGTGTCCTGTCTGTGAAGCTTTAATGGCGATCTCTGCGGTTTCAATGTCGCGAATCTCTCCGACCATCACGATATCTGGATCTTGGCGCAAGAAAGATCGCAGCGCTTCAGCAAAACCAAAGCCTATTTTGGGTTGGACTTGTACCTGATTCACACCACACAGGTTTATCTCAACTGGGTCTTCCGCAGTTGAGATGTTGCGTTCAGAAGTATTGAGGATGCGAAGCCCAGTATAGAGAGAGACGGTTTTGCCACTACCCGTTGGACCCGTCATCGAGATCATCCCCTGTGGGCGTTTGAGTGCGTTGAGATACAGTGCCTTTTGTTGCTCGCTGTAACCCAATATATCAATATCAAGGTTGGCCGCACTGCTGTCGAGTAGCCTGAGAACAATCTTTTCACCC
>NZ_JAHGAH010001655.1:0-809 GCF_030248475.1 Vibrio sp. D173a | reverse complement strand
CTATCATCGGTTGGCTTTGCATGGATACTGGGCGCGTCGGCAGGTAAGGCATTAGAACCGTTTGGTGACCGTGCGGGCACTGCGGCTGCATTGCTAGGTCTGTTTCAAATGAGTGGCTCTGGTCTACTCGTTGGCACTATGCAGCGCTTGCAATTGGAGCCTCAAGTGATGATTGCACTGCAGATGTTCCTGATTGTTCCAGCTCTATTTATACTGTTTGGTAAGGCCGGTAGATCTTGGCATGGCGTGCTTAAGCAGGCGTAAGTCAATTGGATGACAAATTATACAGATGGACAGTTTTTCCATCGTTAAAACATGGTATATTTATCGCTCATTAAACTGTGAGTATCACAACGGATAATACTGTAATGTCATTAACAACCTACGAAATGGCACGCGTCTTAGAGCAAATGGAAGACGCCCCTGAAAAGGTCATGTTTGGAAAATTGCTAAACGAGCTTGGTAATCAGAGCGGCGAGCGTATTCGCAGCGCAGCTAAACAGGTTCCTATCAACACACTGCGTGATATTGTTTTTCAATTTCAAAGCGTGATTGAAGATCGTAAAGGTGAGCAAGTTGAGCTGTTAGCAAAAGAGATGGTCGAGCAAGGTATTTCAGCAGAAGACCTGCAAGCATTTCTAAACAAGTAATGACGTGATGTTGCTTGGTAAAAAAACCACTGAAAGGAGTGATTTTTTTGATCTTGATGTTTAGTAACTCAAGGAGTGGAGCCTAGCTGCGAAGTGAGGATTTGGGATACGCCATTTTCTACCCCAGAGCACTATGCGAAAGTCAACGCGCAAACCCAA
>NZ_JAHGAH010001654.1:0-865 GCF_030248475.1 Vibrio sp. D173a | reverse complement strand
GGCAGAGAGTAATCACAAGACATGGTGTCTTGAAGCACTTCTTCGATGACAGCATCAGGATTGACCGCCGGCACTTCTTCGTAGATGTCATCACTAAAGTCACTCACCGTCTTGTCCTCAACGGCATCTTGTAAGCTCTCTTTCGTCACCAGACCTTGATAGCCTTCGTCGGTAACGTGATACGCATAGTCATGCTTGAGCATTTTCATCTGAGCTAATGCTCCCTCAATGGTTTCTGAGGTGATGCGATACAATGGAGGTTGCATGACCGTCTCTACAGTAAGTGCACGTGCGCGGTTTACATCTTTTACGAATGCTTCGACGTAATCATCTGCAGGGTGAAGTAATATCTCATGTGGCGTGCCTTGTTGAACCAGTTCGCCATCTTTCAGAATCGCGATTCGATCACCAAGTCGCAGTGCCTCATCAAGATCGTGAGTGATAAAGATAATCGTCTTGTGCAACTTCTCTTGCAGTTCGATCAATTGATCTTGCATTTCGCTACGAATCAAAGGGTCGAGAGCCGAGAAGGCTTCGTCCATCAGCAGAATCTCCGCATCGGTACATAAAGCTCGAGACAAACCGACACGCTGCTGTTGACCACCTGATAGCTGTGCAGGGTACTGGTTTTCATAGCCTTTAAGTCCAACTGTATCTAGCCACTCGGAAGCCTTGGCTAAACGCTTGTCTTTCTTGATGCCTTGGACCTCAAGCCCATAGGCGACATTTTCAACCACGGTACGGTGAGGCATCAAGAAAGAAAAGCGTTTAGCCAAGGCTTCCGAGTGGCTAGATACAGTTGGACTTAAAGGCTATGAAAACCAGTACCCTGCACAGCTATCGGGTGGTCAACAGCAGCGTGTCG
>NZ_JAHGAH010001653.1:0-672 GCF_030248475.1 Vibrio sp. D173a | reverse complement strand
TAGTATCCGCGATTGTGTAGAAGCGCTTTGCTTGGCTCGCCGGGTAGCATAGAATCGAGGAAGGTATCTTAATTTTTAGTTGTTAGAGAGAAGAGAATTAGACATCAATGAGTAGTATTTTAGAGTGTATTCGTACTGTTGGACGAGGAGAAAGGGGTCGTAAGCCTCTGACGTTTGAACAGGCCTATCGCATCATGGATGAGTATTTAAGTGGTCAAGTTGGAGACGACCAGATGGCGATGCTACTGATGCTAATTCGTGTACAGAACGACACTAATGAGGAGATTGCTGGTTTTGTTAAAGCATTCCAGTCTCGAGTCCCGGACTTAGGCGCGGACATTGATTGGCCTTGTTATGCTGGTAAGCGCAATGATTCCAGCAGCGGCAAACCGTGGAACCTACTGGCGGCAAGAATTTTAGCCGATAGTGGCTATAAGATTTTGATGCATGGTTATATGGATAAGCCAAGCGGCCGCACTCACGTAGAAACACACCTCGACGATGTGAATGTACAGTGTGCAGACAACCCGGAGCACGCCAAAGAGATTTTAGAAAAAGAGGGTATTGCTTACCTTCCTTTAGCCAATTTTGCTCCAGAGGCACAAACTATGATTGGTTGGAAGCATCGTTACGGATTGCGTACTCCAATTAATACTGTGGTGCGTGCACTTA
>NZ_JAHGAH010001652.1:0-418 GCF_030248475.1 Vibrio sp. D173a | reverse complement strand
TGAGCCAGTTTCTAATAGGTCAGTGACCTCACCAAGGGAATAGCCCTTAGTGGTAACAACTTGCATACCAAACAATTCACGCCAGTAGAATTCATCTTCTGACAATTCAGGTAGTGATGCCGGGTCTACAGCGATTTCAAAGTTAGTCAGAGTCTGAGCTTCTTCACGAACCTCAAGCCCTTCAAGCTTACACACCATACCTTTGTTATGGCGCTACCCGCTTTCAACATTGAACTCAACCCACTTACCCTTTTGGTTAATGTACCAAGGGGTGTAATCGAATATGCTTTCAGCATTGTCTGTGTAGGAAAAAACTTTCAGCCAGCCGCGAATGCCATAGGTAGCACCAAACTTGCCCATAACAATTTTTTCGTCTTGCTTGCTCATCGTTTATTTATCCTTCATCGACATAAGCTAT
>NZ_JAHGAH010001651.1:0-674 GCF_030248475.1 Vibrio sp. D173a | reverse complement strand
TTAGAGCGTCGGCTTTGGTTGTTGGGTTAGGCTTCTCACTCGCGATTCCAGGACTGTCTGTGGCAGCGACCTCTCAAGTTCCTGTGTCAGTTGAAGCACAGAATACGGAACTGTCACAAGCGGCAAAAGAGTGGCAGGCGACAGGTAACTACTTGACGATTGAAGGCCACAACATCTTTTATCATGATGTGGGTGAAGGTCCGGTTATCGTGCTTCTGCATGGGCATCCATCATCAAGCTTAGACTGGCGTGAAACTGTCGATATTCTGAAAGATAAAGCCAGAGTGATCACATTCGACCATGTAGGTTGGGGCTTGAGTGACAAGCCTGTCGCGTTTAGTTACTCACTAATGGAAATGGCTGACATTACGGAAGAGATTCTAAATGAGCTAGATGTAGAATCGGCTCACGTTGTGAGCCACGATATTTCGACGAGTGTTCACTCTGAATTGATGGCAAGACATTTAGAAGGAAGCCTCAGTTTTTACCTAGAAAGCTCAATGCTGACCAATGGCAGCATCATTCAGTGGATCTCTGATGAGCCACCAGAGCAAAAATTGGCCGAGAGTAACGAGACATTATTCGAAGCAATTAAGGCATTCCGTAAAGCATCTCCAGTTATTCCAGACATTCTGACATCAATGACAATTGGCAACTTGAGTGAAGAACGCATC
>NZ_JAHGAH010001650.1:0-567 GCF_030248475.1 Vibrio sp. D173a | reverse complement strand
ATGCTTATTTGATGTTCTTATCTGGGCTGCTGTATGAGGCATCCAATGACCTCAACAGTGCTTACGTTGATTACCGCCGCGCATTAGCTGTGATGCCAGATAACCAACAGGTGATTGAGCGTGCAATGTTAGTCGCTCAACGCTTAGGCATGCGTGAAGATTTAGCGAAAATGAAAAAGCGCTACGCGATGCCAGCTGCTCTTAAGAGTGGGCAAGGACGAGTTATCGTCTTAGATGAGCAGAGCGTTGTACAAGCCATGGACAGTTGGCGTCTGGATTTACCCATTTATGACAGTCGTGCCCAAGGCGCCATATATTCTTTAGCTCTGCCATCCTATTCAAATCAGCCGAGCGAAAGGTTCGCATCGATTCGTATTAACGGTACAGCGCTTAATGGCAGCCTATTGACCGATGTTGATGCGATGGCACAGAACGATCTATCAGAGCGTTTGCCAAGTATTGTGATTCGCCAAGCGCTGCGTGTGGTTGCCAAAGACCGAATTCGTAAGGAAGCAGCAAACGGCGATGATGTTGGCAACTTGCTGTTCAATGTCTCGAATACACTGA
>NZ_JAHGAH010000165.1:0-11339 GCF_030248475.1 Vibrio sp. D173a | reverse complement strand
GCGAGCAGGTGAAAGCGATTTAATGGCGTATTACAACTTTAGCCGTTATCGAGGCTTGTGGGTTGAGAACGTGGCGACCGGAAAATTTGATATGAAGCTGTCTGACACAGACATTATAAAAACAAAAACCGATGAAAAATAAGGTAATTAAAATGAATAATGGTCGCATTTTGACATTGTGGTTAGCGATCTCAATAAGTCTTGTAGGTTGTGGTCGTGAGACTGAAGCTTTGGATATTAGGCAAGTATCACCATCACGAATAGAAATGGACTTGTCCACGGCTCCAACACATAAGCAATTGAGTGAGGCGGGACAACTAGGGGGCGTATTAGCCCCAACTCACCCTGTTGAAGATAATCTCGAACCTGAGTCGTTCCATCTAATGGACTTAATAGCCAGTGATGATGAGCAGGAACGTATGGCTTTTGGACAAGCGATTCAAAACTGGAACAAACACCAATATGCTTCAGCATCGGTGGAGTTTGATATTTTCAGGAAGAAATACCCAAATAGCGCTTGGGCATCTGAAGCAACATTACATATGGCCTGTAATGCTCGCTTTACCGGGCAATACTCGACGGCAAACCAGTTGTTCAACGAGGTCATCCAAACAAATCAAGACTCTGAATATTCAGGCGCTCAACAAATGGTTGCCAAAGCGAAGAGTCGTTTAGCTGTTCTTCGGTTGATGGAAAATAATCCAGAAGAGGCAAAAACCCTATTTGCGGAGGTAGTGAAGAACGCACCAGACTGGAGGTTGAGATCATATGCTTCAATTTGGCTGCGTAAGTTATCGCTTCTTAAAAATCAGGCTGGCGGTTTGCTCGATTGCGGAACACGGGCTCTGGCCTATTTACTCAATGGTGATGGTCAATTCGAGGATTCTGAAGCAGTTCTCGGTTATGTCCCAGATAATGAGGCTGAAGGTTTTAGCATAGAAGAGTTGAGGCAGTTAGCTGTTAAATATGGTTATCACGCACTTGCAGTTAAAGCCAAAGTTAGTGAACTAGCCGCTCTAACTGAACCAGCAATCTTACAAGTTAGTAGAGCAGCAACCGGTGGTAAGGGACATTACTGGGTTCTTGAGCGAGTCGAAGCTGGGCAATTTTATATTGTTGACCCACAGATGAATCGGCGTTTTCATTTTTCAGCTGAGCAGCTTGAAAAGGAATGGCAAGGTAACGCTATCTTATTGTCTAAGGGGGCTTCATCATCCGTCGGGACAGCACTGTCTCTCGAAGACGCTAACTCCACTCATGGGGGCTGTTGTGGTATCCAACGTCCACCAAGCGAAGGAGGAGATCCTGGTTCAGAACCTGATGATAATACCCCTAATAAGGAGGGTAGTAACCCAGATAAAAACTGCCGCGGCAGAGGCGCACCTATTTGGTCGGTCAATGTCATTAATCTCAACCTTTATATGACAGACACTCCGCTATGGTATGACACAACAGTCGGCCCTGGCGTTGAGGTGAAGCTAAGTTACAATACACAAAGTGTGCTCGCACAAAATGAACCTTTTGGTCATCGATGGATGTTTAATTACGCGTCCTATCTGGTAGTGGATCCGGGTGATGCCGTTACTATTTTTGAAGCAGATGGCAGCGAAAGTGTTTTTATATTAAATAATCATGGGGTTTATCAATCAGACCGTTACTCGTCAACATCATTGACTAAGAGTGATGATGGAAAGTGGCTGCTCACATATGCAGACGGTTCGCAACGTATTTACGGGGTACCAGAGGGAACCAAAGCCCTACAAAACTTCTTGCTAGCTGAGGTCGATAACTCGGGTAATCGAGTCACAGTAGGATACGACAAAACGGCCAAGGTGACGCACGTGACGGATGCGTTAGGTCAGGTAACGAATTTTCAATATAACTCTTCAGGTTTGATTGAAAGAGTCGACGATCCTTTTGGTCGTTATGCCCTTTTTGAATATGACAAATCACGAAACCTAGTCGCAATGACTGACATGGAGGGTTACCGAGCATCCTTGACATACGATGATGATCATTTAGTAACATCGTTGACGGACGCAAGAGGTAAAACTCAATTTTATATCGAGCCAGCAGACGGTATACACAATAACTTCGATGCTTATAATCCTCCTGGTACTGCAATGTGGGAAAACTATCGCATTACAGTGACTTTACCGACCGGTGGGAAAGAGGAATATTATTTTGACGGTTTCCATGGCAGATCTTGGTATGTAGATGCCGACCACTATCAAGAATACGAGAGCGAAAAAAACAATTCGCACTACGATACCCCAAAAACAATTTATGAATTTGTGGAGCCAAATGGTCGCAGGGGTGAAATTTCTGAAATCACTTATCCAGATGGTGCAAGCTTCGAATACAAGTACTACAGCGACAATAAACTTAAATCAGCAACGGATCCTTTTGGACAAAAGAGCGAGTACTCGTGGACGAACAATGGTCAGTTGCTGAAAAGCATTGACTCGCTTGGTCGTTCAACGCAATTTATTTATGCGAATAATGGGCTCGATTTGACAAGTATTGTCGGTCCATTTGGTGATGAACAGTTTACTTATGATGACCACCATCGAGTGACTCAATATACCGACATGGACGGATTAACTACGCGATATGGCTATGATTCAACTGGTAATTTAATTTCTACCACTGATGCAAATGGTGTCACCAGCACATTTGAGCGTGATGCAAAAGGCCAAGTCACATCCGTTCGTGTAGGTTCAGAGATCGTCCGTCGTTATGGATATGATGAGATAGGTCGAGTGATCTCCAATAAGGATGCCGCAGATTACGAAACGCACTTTGAATACAATAAGATTAATACCTTAACAAAAATCCACAATGCGGCGGGCCGTACAATTCAGCGCCAGTTTGGTAGTTGTCCTCGTATTCTTGAAAAAGAAACATTGCCAGGTGATCGGGATTACCAGTATCGCTATGATGCCAAAAAGCAACTTACTGAGGTGATCAACCCTGCCAGAGGCAGTATTCAAATTGGTCGCTCAAAAGCGGGTCTGATTACATCACTCACGGATCAAAATCAAAACCAAACGTCTTTTGAGTACACCTCCTCAGGAGAACTTAGTAAGAAGGTTTATCCAGATGGCAGTAGTTTAAAGTACGAATACAATAAAGGTCGAATCAAGAAGGTAACGAATGCTAGAGGCATTACCAAAACCCTTCATTTCAACAAGAAACAGCAGTTAGATAAAATTGAATACAGTGATCAAACGCCAAGTGTCGAATACAGCTACAATGAGCTCGGTCTTCTTAGTGAAGTGAAAGATGCGATTGGATCTACCCGATATCAATATGAGAAAAATGGGCGTCTTGCTGAGATTGATGGACCACGAGACAACGACACTGTAACCCTGCACTATAACAATCTTGATTTGTTATCAGAGTTGTACGCCGGTGGTAAGCTAAATACCGCATATAAGTACGATGACTTGGGCAGGGTCGTTGAGATAAATGCGTTGGGACAGCGATTTGCTTATCACTACGATTATTCACCGTTGGCGTTCTCCGCGAGTGTAGTTTTACCTAATGGCGTGACCAGAAAGACGACGCTAAATGAAAAGGGTGACTTAAGTGCGATTTTGTACAAAAGTAAAGATGGCACTCTGGCTGATTACCAATATCGATTTGATGAAGCAGGACAAATTGCAGAGCAGACAGGAACACCAGCTTGGTTTCTACCTAGGCAGCAATCCAATGCTAAATACAATGAACTTAACCAGATCACCGAGTGGAATGGAGACGACAAAGCGTTCGTCTACGATAAAGATGGTAACCCAATTAAGGGACTCTTGGATGATGGCGTGCCGTTTAAAGCGGAGTACGATGCAGAAAATCGCTTAATCAAGCTGAGTTTTACCCGGGGTGACACGAAATACCGTGAGACATTTGCTTACGGGTATGACCATATGCTCGCTCAGTATCAGCTATACAAAAATAAAGCGCTGGTAGAAGACAAGCAGTTTGTTCGGCTTGGGTTAGTGGAGCTTCAGCAGCGTAACGCACTGGGAGAGGTGGTTCAAGAATATGCTTGGGATAAGTCGGCACCAGGTGGTATTGGTGGCCTACTGGTGGCGAAGACAAGCAGTGATTTCTATACCTATGTGTACAACCATCTAGGCCATGTTCAAAAAGTCTTAAATGCTTCGGGTCAGGCCGTTCAGAGTTATCAATACACCCCGTATGGTCAAGTAGAAGGCGGCGATTTTAACCAACAACCCTTTGGTTATTCAACGAAACGCAGTGACTTTGAAAGTGGATTGGTTTATTTTGGGTATCGGTTCTATTCGCCGTATCAGCGCCGTTGGCTTAACCGTGATCCATTGCAAGAGCAAGGAGGGATAAACCTCTATGCTTATGTAAATGGTGACCCGTTGGGGTACGTGGACCCGGATGGGCGCTATGTGTATCCGGTGATAGCTATTTTAGCGATTGCCGGTGCGTATGGAATTCTTGATGGCATGTTGGATGCAGGTCAAGATGGCATTGATGCTATGGATTATGGAAGGTCAGCGAGAGAGAATCAGCAAAAAGCGATTGATTGCATGTTAGATAAATCCTGTAGTGGAGAGGAATATCAACAATACTGTGACGATTACTATGATGATATGCAGAATCATTACAAGAAAGCAGCTTCAGCTACTTACAACGCCGCAAAGTCAGTACCAGGTACTAGTGTGACGGGCACGCTGCCAGGCAGTAAGGTTGATTTTGCCACTGGATATGTTGTCGGAGAGCTTTTATGAATAAGAAATTAATTTTTTTAACTTCCTTTATTTTAATTTCTTATTTATTAACTTTTGGTTTGGGGAATGGAAGGGGTAAGGTCTTTTTCCTAAAATTAAAGAGGTTAGTTAGTCAGGATGTAATATTAGATGGTGAAACTTGTTATATGATATCGAGTGATTGGCTTTTTCTCTCGAAGAATGGTAATTCATATGCATTTATGTATTTGGATAAAGACTCTCAGGTTGCCACGCTTGTATTTGGAAAGGGAGTGAGTCAAGTACCGAAAGAGAACCGACCGTGGATTAAGCTAGAAGAAGACATTCAAGGAAAAAAGATATACTTAATGAAGTATCATTCCAAAATTCACTACTTTTCTGACGTGAATAAATTTGAAGCGCTCATGGTCGTCGACGATAAAGGCGTATTTAATTATCCATTACCGTTAATCAAAACCAAAATTGATGATTGCTCAACTTGAAGTAAGCTCAGGGTTAATCGTAACGTTTTTTAGAGAAAAAATGCTCGATTTGACGATCACATTTATCAGTGATCTTATCCTCTCTTTTTAGGGAGAGCATTAGACACTGGCTAAGAGCAAGGTGGGATTAACCTCTATGCTTATGTGAATGGAGATCCGTTGGGGTATGTCGATCCGGATGGGCGATATGGAATAGTTGGGGCCGTAACTGGAGCTATTTCCGGAGGGATCGGCGGAGCCATATCTGGTGGAGCTTCTGGAGCGGTTGTTGGAGCAATAGCGGGAGGGGCAATTGGAGTTGCAAATTCGACAGCATCTGGTGCTGTGGGGGCAGCTCTTGGTTCTGCAGCAGCTAGTGGTCTAGGACAAGCGTTGGGTAATGCTCTATCAGGTAAAGACCCTACAGATATTTGTAATTATAACCTTCCAGCTATTCTTGGTGCTGGACTAGCTGGCGGATTAGCTGGGCCTCTTGGAAGCGGGCTGGGTAAATTTATTCCCCCTTATCGCCCGCCGATACTGGGCATTCCCTTAACGTCATCCGGTCTTAACAGGTGGCCGCAACACGTAGGAGGGGCTATTACGGAAGGGGTAATAGTAGGCAATGGTGAACTAATAGGATCTAATTTAAAATGACAGTTTTATCTTTAATTGTGGCTAGTGCTCTGATCGCTCTCTTATCTGTTGTCGCTGTAATATTATATTGTAATGGCCTAATATTAATATCACGGCTGCCTCAACTGATAAAATATATTCTTACTTTGGTTCTATATTTAATTTTTTCCGGTTGCATAGCAGCTCCAATGTGGTTTACGATTATGGCATATAAATCATCAGTCAGTGATGTCATTGAACTCAGGGATACCTTAGTCATAGTGGCGGGTTATGTTTTGATTATTTCTCCGGGACTACTGATGCTCAAAATTAAATATTTACATCAGCTCAAAAGGCTTGGTTATTATCGTTAAATTTAATAATTATATCTAAAGCTCTTACCTGATTTTAGGGGGAGCAAACCTAGAGCTCGCAAATTTAGCTAGGAACTACCACTTAACGTATTTAGTGAAACATCGAGTAGAGGCACCGATTCAAGGTGCCTTTCTTTTTGGATCATATGTTAGCGTGTGCTGAATTATTTTCGCTCAGGGAGAAGTGCTTCAAGAATATGCTTGGGATAAGTCTGCACCGGGTGGTATCGGTGGCCTACTGGTGGCGAAGACAAGCAGTGACATCTATACCTATGTGTACAACCATTTAGGCCATGTTCAAAAAGTCTTAAACGCTTCTGGCCAGGTAGTTGAGAGCTATCAATACACCCCATATGGTCAAGTAGAAGGCGGCGATTTCAGCCAACAACCCTTTGGTTACTCAACGAAACGCAGTGACTTTGAAAGTGGATTGGTTTATTTTGGGTATCGGTTCTATTCGCCGTATCAGCGCCGTTGGCTTAACCGTGATCCATTGCAAGAGCAAGGTGGGATAAACCTCTATGCTTATGTAAATGGTGACCCGTTGGGGTACGTGGACCCGGATGGGCGAAATGCAGTTGCTAGGCTAGTTAAGCTAGCTAAGCAGTTCATTAAGAAATCGAAAGATACAGGTGCTCCAAATAAAGCAGCTAAGCCAACTAAAAAAGCTAAGCCTGAAAAGTGTTCTGGTGTTACAAACAAGACAGGAAAAGGATTAGGTAACCCTTTTAAAGATAAGACAGCGAAAGAAATTGATGAGATGTTTACTGATAAGGGGTTTGAGAAGCGAGGACCAGATCCTGCTAATGGTACAGGAGGATATGTTAATCCAAAGACAGGTCGTTCATATCATATTGATCCGAAAGAGTGGGGTAAATACCCCGAACCAAATCACGTAGATGTTAATAGGCTGAAGTCATATGATGGTGCCTTGGACAAGAAAAAACTTCCATATAAGGAATAAACATGCCAGTTCATCAATTAATACTTAACTTTCAGCAGTTCATGCTGGCTTGCTGGCCGCAGTTGACTCAGGTCATGCAGAGCTTGGATTGGGACAATGATCCATACTTTGTCGATAATTGGATTCAAGCAAACTGGGAATTAATGGTTGAAAAGCAGTTAGGCATAGAGGGGGTTATTCTGCTTCCATATGGTTACGATATCAGTCCCAGTTCTAGATATTCAAGGAAGGGAGCTAGCGCAACCCATAGGGTAATTTGTAAGCTGAAAGATACGGAGAATAGTCTTGCCTTCTTGAGTTTTATATCTAAAGCTGAAGGTGAATTAAAGCTAGAACCTCCATTCGATAATGTTTGCGTGAAGAATCTAGACACGAACGAAACCACATCGTGGTTGATAGATGATATTGAGTTTTTTATTGACAAGATAGGTTGATGTTACAAAGGGGCCAAAGTCCCCACATATTGACCCCAAAGACGTTGCTAATAAGACACCGGAGCAAATTGACAAGCTAGCCAAAGATAAGGGGTTAATGCCCAAAGGACCGGACCCTATGTCTGGGAAGGGAGCGTATGTTGATACAGCGACTGGGAAGCAGCGCGTTCTTTGTCATACGAATTGCTCAAATCCACATGGGCATGTCAATAATCCACAAGGGCAGCGGCTGGATATCAATGGAAATGTTGTTCCTCCAGAATCTCCAGCCGCCCACTTACCTATAAATTTTCCGTGAGACAACGACGATGATGCACGATTGGATTTTTGTAACTTTGTTGGTGGAATGGCTTAAAGGTGTGGTTACGATCACCCTTAAGAACAGCACTTCCAGTGATGTTTTCATTGTCGCAGAGGGCCTTGTAGATTTGAAAGTGCCGAAGCGAGATGAATGGGGTGAGAGCGTGTCTATTAACGAGGTGGACGGCCCTAGGGCACTTGATAACGGAAATAGCTATATAGCTATCGAGATTCAGTCTGGAGATAAGATAGAGATAGAGGCCAAATCTATCTATCTTCCTGAGAATTAAGTTAGTGTTACAAAGAGTGCAGACAAACTCGGTGATTATGTTAACGATGCTGGCGATCTGCTTGGCAATATTGGAGACTATCTCCCATGACAGACTCTTTGATTAATTCGCGGCGAACGCCTGTCGATCAATGTTATCCATCTTGTGAGTCTACGTTTGTAGAGCTTTTGATGTATTTGGATGGAAGTAGTGCTCTGGTAACGGAGCTACTAGATGTAGCACCTAGTTATTCTCAAGACAAAGGACAGTTAATTGTTAACTCGAGAGGAAATGAAAGAACTGCAAAAAACACTTATTGGTGCTTGTCTTCAGAAAATAAAGTTGTTTCAAAAGATATTAGGCATCACTTAACTTGGTTGCTGAATCAACTGACTGATAAAGAATTCATGTTGTCTAAGTTGCAAAGACAACCTGGTGTGAGCGCGACTGTAAACTGTAATTGGTGGTCAACAGGTTCAGGTGGGCCTACAATTTGGCCTGAACAAATGAGCCAGCTTGCACGTCTAAATCTAGAATGTACGTTTGATATTTATTGCTCGGATTGATTTAAATTTAAAGCCCGCACCTGCGGGCTTTTTAATGCGCTGATTGCTGAATCACCGTATCTAGCATCTCCATCACAAACTGCTGCTTAGCTCTTGGCAGTAGCCTTACCTGTTCTATCTGCTGTTGCAGTTTCGACGTAGGTCCGAATTTATTACGTCCCTTAGCTGCTTCTTTACCATGCAGCAGCTTATCTACCGAGCTGTGTAAGATCTCTGCTAACGGCGCCAGTGTAGATACCGCTATCCTTAGCCGCCCAACTTCATAGTGAGTCAGTGTCTGCTATGAAATCCCCAGTCGATCCCCGTGTCAGAGTGATCTGCTGGTGAGTTCCATTTGATTTTGTTTCAGCAACATCGATATGTTTTCCAAGAAGTTATGTTTATAGGCTAAGAAACGTGATTGTCATATGCAACTTTTATAAAAGCTAAGTATCACCTCTTGAATACAAGCCCGCAATATAACAACCTTGAAAAGTCTTAAACTCTTCCGGTCAGGTAGTGGAGAGGGGCTCTTCAGACGCTGACTGAACCGTGATCTATTGCAAGAGCAAGGTGGGATAAACCTTTATGCTTATGTCAATGGTGGCCCGTTAGGGTACGTGGATCCGGATGGGCGAGACGCTACCTTAGCTGGCGTCGAAGCAGGATTTGTAATCGCGGGTCCCCCGGGAGCGGTTGTTGGTGCAGCAGTCGTTGCTACTGCTGGCGTGGCAATATGTACATTTACTGACTTATGCAATTTTAGTGAAGAGGCTGAAGAAAGCGAAACTGAAAGCTGTCCCTCAAATGATAAAGAAAACTGGGAGAAAGTCCCAGGGTCGAAACAAGCCTATAGACCTAAAGGTTCTAAGGAACCTACCTTCCAACGTGTCCGAGCCAGAAGAAACAGCCATAATGGGGTTACTGGAAAAAGTGGAACAAAAAGCGTGATTGGGAAAGGGATAAATATAGAGATGGTACATACAACGAAGATGGTAAATGGCAAAGAGATTAAAACTAGTTGTACAAGGAGAGGAGTACTTAATGTTTCAAAAGAAACACAAAAGGAATTATGCAGAATATTCCCTAACCTACTAGATTTATATGAAGATAATGATGGTATAAAATCGAAAAGAGGCGCTATTTCTGTATTTGATCATTGGCTGAATGAAGAGGAATACCTTGATTATGTTAACTCATCTAACTCAGTAAAAGAGAGTTATTTACGCAAATTAGATGAGTTTGCATTTTATATGGCAACTAATTATAAATGTTATACATTTAAAGTAGTGGGTCGGGGTAAAAAACGTAGGATTTCATTTAGGTATTTTACTGATAGTGATTCTATTTCAAAAATGGCTAAGCAAAAAAGAGAAACTATTCCTTCTCGAACTCTGTATAAACTAGTGTTCCCGACCTTGGGAGTTAGCTATTTTGAAGGATGGGAAAATACTAATTATATATATTCTTCAGATTATGCTGGTACTTTATTTTTTAGTAAATTAGCTGAAGAAAAAGGGTTGAGTTTTTTACGATTAGATTAAAAATGCTGTGCTAACATTAATAATGTATTGAGAGTGTCC
This sequence comes from Vibrio sp. D173a, assembly GCF_030248475.1. Lineage (NCBI taxonomy): Bacteria > Pseudomonadati > Pseudomonadota > Gammaproteobacteria > Vibrionales > Vibrionaceae > Vibrio > Vibrio sp. D173a. Next base: position 1,052 of record NZ_JAHGAH010000165.1, on the reverse strand, counting down.
TGAATTCTGTGTAACTGTCTAGACTTAAGCCTTAAAGGCTAAGGATGGACAATATGGATAAGAAAGCACTCGAAGCTTTTGCTCGTGAAACAGCAAAGTCAATTAAGACTGAATCTGATCTTGATGACTACCGAAAGATGTTAACCAAGGTGACCATTGGGATGTGCAGACTCCTAAGAAACCGGGGCAAAGACGTGGTCCATATCGTAATATATACTCAGGAGGAAAAGTCAGAAAATGATGAACATACAGATTATAGATGACGCAATTAACGCAACATATGATATTTTTTCGGCAACAGACGAGGAGTTTTCATTGTTGTTTATTGGCAAAACTAACATCGCGTTTATAGAAGATATTGATTTAGATAATTTAGTTGTTAGACAGGCTTTAAAGAATTTGTGGGGTCGGAGGGTTAGGAAGTGCGATGTTCAGGGAATCCATGGAACTCTATTTTATGGGATGGAAGATAAAAAAGATTATTACCCAACCTTGATCGATGAAGAGGCATGTAATCCCGATGGTTCTAAACTTCGACAGGAATAAGCAGTATATTTTTAGCGGAGTTGTCACTTTATGCATTTCAATTGGCAACACCACATAGATTGCAACTTTTAAAGCAATAAAAAATATTATGATAAAGGAATTAAAGAACTGTTAGCCGAGGAAAGTAACAAAGAATAAGATATGATACTTTCACAATTTGTTATCTTGATGAATGGGATCTGTGTCGTGGCATAGTGAACTTGATCACTTAGACCCACTACAAGAACAATGTAGAATCAACCTTTATGCTTGTGTGAATGGTGAACCATTAGGGTATTTGGATCCGCTGATGGCTATTTTAGAGATTGCTGGTGCGTATGGAGTTCTTGGAGGCATGCTCATGGAAAAAAGGAGGAGCATTAAATCAAGACGGTACACCAAAAGATTCTGACCCCAAGTTTTCTAATGAGGTTAAAAAATGGTTGAAAAAGCATGGCTGGAAAATATGAAATTATTTGATTTTTTGAATAAATTAGATGTTGAAAATATTAAGAACCTATCTCAAT
>NZ_JAHGAH010001649.1:0-451 GCF_030248475.1 Vibrio sp. D173a | reverse complement strand
GCTTGCGGATAATGATGTACCTATCATTGGTTTGAACTACCGTGACACGGCCGCAGCGGCGATTAAGGAGCTTCAAACTTCCGGTAATCCGTACCATCAAGTGATAAGCGACCCGAATGGTAAATTGGCGTTGGACCTAGGCGTTATTGGTACGCCAGAGACCTATTTAGTCGACCAAAAGGGGAGAGTGATAAAGAAGGTCTTAGGGGGAATTAGTGCAGAAGTGTGGCAACAAGAGTTTGCGGGCTATTTTATGAATAAGGCAACACTATGAGTCGTTTGATTTATGCGTTCTGTTTAATGTGGATGTTAATTGCCAGTCCAACACTCATGGCAAGTGATATATTTGTCTCTAATAACAAACAGGTAGCGGTTGAGGTTGAATTATTTGAGTTTGATAATTTGGCTCAACAGCAACAAGCGATCGAATTAGCAAACACATTGCGTTGCC
>NZ_JAHGAH010001648.1:0-489 GCF_030248475.1 Vibrio sp. D173a | reverse complement strand
AGTTCACTAAAGAAACTGGTATTAAAGTAAACGTTAAGTTCGCAAAGAAAGGTCTAGCAGAGAAGCTGGCTCAAGAAGGCGAGTACAGCCCAGCTGACGTTATCCTAACTGTGGATATCAGCCGTCTTTCTGAGCTAACTAAGCAAGGTCTAGTTCAATCTGTTGAAAGTGACGTACTAGAGAAGAACATCCCAGCTCAGTACCAAGATACTGACAACGAGTGGTTCGCTCTAACAACTCGTACACGTAGCGTATACTCTTCACGTGGCCGCGTTGGCCGCCTAGGTGAAGATTTCACTTACGCAGACCTAGCTAAGCCAGAATTCAAAGGCAAAATCTGTACACGTAGCGGTAAGCACCCTTACAACGTATCTCTAGTTTCTTCTATGATCGCTCATAAAGGCGAAGCTGAAACGAAAGAGTGGCTAGAAGGCGTTAAAGCAAACCTAGCTCGTAAGCCTCCAGGTAACGACCGTGCACAAGTTAAAG
>NZ_JAHGAH010001647.1:0-1254 GCF_030248475.1 Vibrio sp. D173a | reverse complement strand
CATAGCGTTTCCTCGATTTTTAAACAAACGTGTATTTATTTAATCAAGTATTAACTGAGTAGCAAATTAATTTACTTTGAAGTGAATCGAAATAATCTTCGGAATTTGATGAAAGAATGTTCAAAGGATACAGATGCAGCTGGTAAAATGGTTGGTGACTTGATTGTTCCAAGTAATTTGAAGCTCTCGTTTACCTTAGAAGGTATACCTGATGGTGGTTTTGTTACGTTTCAAATACGCGAAGCGAACAATACACACTTCACCGCTAATACATTTTCTAAAGAGTATTTGGAAGATCTTACGCTGAGAACAGCTACGTTTGGTATGAACCGTGAAGCTGTTAGTAGTTGTAATAAAGGTGATAACTTTAGTAGCACTACACGTAATGACTTGTCTTATAGTGCTGTAGTATCTGAAGGCGGAAACTATATTTTTCAATCGCAATTAGCTGAAGAATCGGTACCGAGGTATTCAATTGATAGTCTAGATGCGCGTGCCTTACCGAACGGGACAACTGAATCAACCATCGTTACGCAATTCAAAGGTGACTATTTGCATCAATACGGTGTGCGAGATTGGAGTAACGCTAGTCCTTTAGATTTGGTAAGTATGGCAGGCAACAAAGGTCAATTAACACATACCAATGATTTTGATTACTCTGAAGTTGAAATTAAGGTTACTCAGGGCGACTTTAGTTACGACATTGTAACGATTCCTAGTGCTCAGGCAGATTTTACACATCCAGACTCTCCTAACACTGAAAGTTGGAGTTTGAGTGTCGAATCGGATACTCCACTAAACGGTTGGAGCATTGATGTTAACAAGAAGTTGTATGTTGAAGGTTCATGGGATGTAAGCATTGCGACTGATACTTTATTTGACCTGGATTCTTTGCCAATTAACTTGCCGACTCTATCGGGTAATAATTTAGATTTTTATTTCAGCTTTACGGATGAACTCGGAAAAATGAGAGTTGCTTATACGACAGAAAGCTTAAGTAGTGGTCTTCATAAAGTGACACATAAGCTGTTTACGCATTTAGAAAACACAGTTCCTGAACTTCATTACTATGACTACTCTGATACTATAAAGAACGAGCTACAGCTAGACCCATCTTCAGACCCTATCCATCAGACGGTCCTAATTGAAACAGAAGAGTCTGACATTACAGGCTACGACTTTTTGCCTGCATTCGCGCATGGTAATGTCACAGATTTGGCTGAAGATTTAGATGGGCTTGTTGTTAATGAAGTT
>NZ_JAHGAH010001646.1:0-789 GCF_030248475.1 Vibrio sp. D173a | reverse complement strand
AACGATTTATTTTTGGCAATCTTTGTTATGGCAATTTGGGGCTTTAACTTTTCGATGATCAAAATGGGTATCACGGAGGTTCACCCTCTATTAGCGACGGCTGCGCGATTTACGTTGGCGGTGATTCCTGCGATTTTTTTCATTCGGAGCCCAAACGTTGCATGGCGTTTTCTGTTTAGTTACGGGTTAGTTTTTGGTGTTGGTATCTGGGGCATGGCGTCGTGGTCGATTACAGCAGGCTTATCATCTGGTATGTCATCGGTTTTGCTATCGTCAAATGCGCTCATCAGCATGGCTGTAGGAGTATTCATTAATAAAGAAACTGCATCAAAAAGGAAAGTTATTGGTGCGGTAACAGCACTCATTGCACTGATGGTCCTTGTTTCAGCAACCAACGGTAATGTGACGTTACAAGGCGGAATCTTCATCATGATAGCCGCGACTTGCTGGACCATTATGGGGATGATCGGTAAAGCGTCTAAAACCACTCAAGCCTTTGCGTTCAATGTATGGGGAATGTTATTCGCGCCCATTCCATTGGTTATGTTTGCGGTGAGTATTTACGGACCAAACATCGTGACGGAAGCATTTGAAGTATGGGATATGAATACGACGATTGCTGTTCTGTTCCAAGCTTATCCAACAACGTTGTTTGGCTACTGGATCTGGAATCGATTGTTAATTCGATACCCATTGAGTACGACCGCACCGATGACTCTCTTGGTACCTGTTTTTGCTTTGATATCTGGGTACTACATGTACGATGAAATGCTAAGTACCGCGCAAGTT
>NZ_JAHGAH010001645.1:0-861 GCF_030248475.1 Vibrio sp. D173a | reverse complement strand
GCTTAACGTGCCAAGGTCGGCGTCTGGAAGTACATCAATAACTAATGTTCGTTCTGCAGAAGTAGCAAACTGTTTACTGTTAGCACCGTTATTAGCGCCATCTAGGAATGGATTACGAGTTTCTTCCGTCACAGCCACTACTTTAAAGCTAATAGTACCCGAGAAGTTATCTTCCGGGTCGACGACTGTGCTATTTATGTCTGCTGCATCAATAACATATGGACCACCATCAGGCCCTATTGGATTACCTGAACTATCCAATAGGGTGAAATACCCAGCCCCCTGTTCAACAGTGAGATGATATTCGAGCGTTTCAGGACGAGAAGTATCTTGAGAGTCCGCCTCGAGGTTAAGAGTGATGGTATTTCCATCCTCCGTCACCGGTATACTTTGGTTCATGTTGTCGGTATCAGGGAGATAAGTGAACGTGCTACTTGCATCATCCCATATAGCCTCGTCCGCTACGGCTTCAATTTCAATTCTGAAGTTAGAGCTTACGGTATGGTCTAGTAGACCGTCATTATCGATCTCCAATTCATAATTGATTCTGACGCCACCATTGCCAGTACTATAGTTTCTGTCAGGAACGAAGTAGAGATTTTCGATAGTAGCAATTATATCCTTAGGTTCATTTGGGTCACTAGGATCATTAGGGTCATCAGGTTCAGGCATGAAACTCTGAACAATGTTTGCCCCATCCAAAATGAAATTACCATCACCATCCTCCGCTAATTTCACATACTCTGAACCATCAAAGTAATAGAACGTACCTCTATGGTCAGTGTTATCGAAGATCTTTAATTGACCAACCTCTTCATTGTTGTCTCGGTCATAAACGTTAACCTGCAATAAGATTTGAGC
>NZ_JAHGAH010001644.1:0-631 GCF_030248475.1 Vibrio sp. D173a | reverse complement strand
GTCCTCGCTGTTGAATTTCAGATTGTCTGATCACGGCTTCCAAGATCACAGCATCAGGTGTTTGGTCGTCAAACTGCGCCAAAACCTTTTCAATATGCGGTTTCAAAGGGCTTAACTGAGTATCGAGTGCGTGTTGGTCTTTGAGTGATGCAAGCTTTTCAAGCAATGAGTATAAGGTCCCTCTGTGCTCGAGGGATTGATAGAGCGAATAGAGGTCAAGGACAGGTTGTTTTTTTAAAGCCGTAAGAAGTTGTTCATCTTGCATGTGTTATCTAGCCTTTCATCGGGGAAGAGTTTGACCACATCATACCCGCTAAGAAATCACTTAGATAACACATGAATCAACAACAGCTCGAGTTGTTGCTATTTTTCTTTCACTAGAAGGTGATTGCGGTTATCTCGGCTCTTTTTAATAAGTTCGTTTCTTTCGTCCATATCATCAGACTTAGCCAATCTATCGTAAAGAAGTACATTCACCGTTGCCGCTAAGTTCATACAACCAACCGTCGGTACATACACAACATGATCAGCGCGATCTGCAACGTCTTGAGAAATCGAACCGTCTTCTGGACCAAAGATGTAGATAGCGTTTTCTGGGTGTTGGAAGCTTGGTAGTGGCGTCGCGCCTTCT
>NZ_JAHGAH010001643.1:0-578 GCF_030248475.1 Vibrio sp. D173a | reverse complement strand
CCCCTTTTGAAAGAGAGACTGATCCAACTCGTGTACCTGATGATCTCGTTTACCTTGATCATCGGCTCACTGACAGCAGGTAATGCCATTCAGAGCCTTCTTGATACTTCGATTCCCGGAAGTATCTTTGGCATGCTGCTGCTTTTCTTTGCGATGGTGATCGGAATCATCCCACCTCACTGGGTACAACCCGGTGCGAGCTTGATCATCGGTTTCATGATCCTTCTGTTTGTACCTATCAGTGTTGGGCTCATGGAGCATTTCGACATGTTGGTTGCCAACGCCCTGCCTATTTTAGCTAGCGCAATTGGCGGCACGCTTATCGTTCTAGTGTCGCTCTCTTGGTTCTTAGACCGAATTATTATGAAGGGTAAATAACATGTGGATTCTGTTGACCATTGTTGTATTTCTATTTGCCCGTTGGATTAGCCAAAAGGTGAATTCGCCGCTGTGTAGCCCTCTGTTGATCAGTCTCGCCATTATTATTCCGATACTGACTTACTGGCGTGTGCCGTTTGAAGCGTACTACGCAGACAACACTTGGATTACCTACATGCTGCAACCGGCCGTTGTTGCAT
>NZ_JAHGAH010001642.1:0-494 GCF_030248475.1 Vibrio sp. D173a | reverse complement strand
TTATGCGCGCGGTGGATTGAACATGTTGCTCGCGCCTGTTTACGGTCTAACTGTTGCGGCGGACTACTTGGTTTTCAACTCGCTAGAGTTTTGGACGGGTAAAAACCCAATCACAGGTACACCGCATATCTTTGATAGCAAAACCGATACTTATATCGACATCAACCATCAGCTAGACAAGTCTCTAACTGAAGCGCCGATTGCACCGTTAACGCAGAACCGTGTAATTGAGCGTGGTGAGATGATGCAAGTGGACGAGAACACAATCCAAATGAGCATTACTTACCAGAATGGTGAAAAAGCGACGTTGATTGGCGTGCGTGATGGTGAAGTGGTGACTTACTCTATCGACGGTGAAGTTGTGGCTCAAACCTCAATAGATGAATTAGCGGCTTACGCTGCAGCTCGAGCTTAACGTTTGTTATAAACAAAGATATATAACAAGCTCGCTAGCTAAAAAAACAGGTACTCAATGAGTACCTGTTTTTGTTTGT
>NZ_JAHGAH010001641.1:0-691 GCF_030248475.1 Vibrio sp. D173a | reverse complement strand
CGATGACAGGTTTAAACTCAGGTTGAATCTTATCAACCGAATAATCATTGCGGATAAATCCCTGTTCATCGAGACCAGTATCTTCGTTATGCATAAAATCCTTATCATTCAACGACGTGTTTGTTGCTACAAGCATACCCTACAAACTCCCAACTTAAGACACTAGTTCGTACGACACTGAGCGTTTTTACATTACTCAATAATGATGGGATGTGTTAGGCGCTTAGGCTATTCCAGCGGTCAAGGTCGGCTTTGCTCTTTATCTGTATAGCTTTTACTGCGTCTACAGTATGAAGGATTTTTTCGGCTCCGCTATCGCCACTCAATGACATCAATGTCGAAAAATATCGCTTAGGAAAAAGTGCAGGCACGCCACATTGACCAGCGTATTGAGCACAGATAATCTGACTACCGTCGTATTCGGAAACAAGCAATTTGAACGTTTCGGATGTTAATGCCACTTGGTCTGCGAGAGTCACCAATATCGCGTCATAATCATCTGCTAAGCAGCCAACGCCGAATGCGATAGAGTGACCAATGCCAAGACTCCATTCAGAACAATAAAGTAGCTTACATGGAGGTACTAACGCCTGGCGTTGTGCATGTTCAATGTCATCGTGCCAGCGCCCAGTAACCACGTAAACATCGCCAACCTCAATTGTTGTGGCGTTCACAATAGAGTGAGACAAAA
>NZ_JAHGAH010001640.1:0-772 GCF_030248475.1 Vibrio sp. D173a | reverse complement strand
CATTGAACATGAGTAACAACAATTTCAATGCGTTAGCAAACTGGGACAACCCAAATCGAGACCGTTACTCTGTAGAACTGGAGATCGTGTCTGTTGATATCGACATTGAAGGCAAAGGTGAAAACTTCCCGTCTATCGAAGTATTGAAAACTAACATTGTCGATCACGCGACCAATGAACGCATTGAAGGTGTAGTAGGGAATAACTTCTCTTCATACGTGCGAGATTACGATTTTAGTGTTTTATTATTAGAACATAATAAGGACAAGCCTGGCTTTAGCGTTCCTGATAATTTTGGTGAACTGCACGGAAATTTATTCAAATCGTTCATTAAGTCTGACACATACAAAGCGAACTTTAAAAAGCTACCTGTTATCTGCCTAAGTGTGTCAGATAACAAAATCTACCAACGCACAGACAACCAACACCCAGTTTTAGGTTTCGAATATCAGCCAAACGAATCATCTTTAACTGAGCAATACTTTAAGAAAATGGGCCTAGAAGTGCGTTACTTCATGCCGCCAAATAGTGTTGCTCCGTTGGCATTCTACTTCTTTGGCGATCTGCTTAACGACTACTCGAACCTAGAACTGATCAGCACAATTAGTACAATGGAAACTTTCCAAAAGATTTACCGCCCAGAAATCTACAATGCGAACGCGGTTGCTGGTAATCGTTACCAACCAAACTTGAAGAACTCAGATCACTCACTAACACAAATCGTGTACGACCGTGAAGAGCGTAGCAAGCTAGCAATCAAGCAAGGTAAATT
>NZ_JAHGAH010000164.1:0-1288 GCF_030248475.1 Vibrio sp. D173a | reverse complement strand
TGTGACGGGCGGTGTGTACAAGGCCCGGGAACGTATTCACCGTGGCATTCTGATCCACGATTACTAGCGATTCCGACTTCACGGAGTCGAGTTGCAGACTCCGATCCGGGATAAACTAGCCAGTTTCTACCAAGGGCAAACCTTAGCAGGCGTAAGCGAACACAAAGCCATGACAGAGAGTGATGTCCCATCACTGATTGATAATCACAAGGTGCAGTTGGAGGTGCCTAAATAATGTATGTGTCTGTAGACTCGTTACCGGAGCTCACCCCAGAGTATCAACAAGCTCAGCAGCAAGCGGTTCGTGATGCCAAGGTGGTGTATCAATTTGAAGTCGTGAAAGTTCCCCCGACTGACTACGGCGACATTATCACGTGGATACTGGGAGCTTTGATGTTTTTTTGGATAGGCTATCAAATTTCTTGGTTAGGTGTTGTCGTTGCTTCGTTATTTGTTTTTGCTCTTGGTAGCTACTTCTATTACGCCGGTAACCCTGATGTGAAACAAACGGTGACCTTGACCGAAAAGGGGATGATCGTTTCGGACCTTCAATTAGTGCCAGACGCGTGTTTTGCTGCATTGCGTTACTCTGGGTATGTGGGGATTGCGATATCGGTAGTTGGCGTGGTGTTGGTTGGTCCGATGATGTTTATCGGCGCCGGCGCCGGTCTCTTGATGTCATTTAAAATGGCTGGGGTGGAAAACAGACCAAAAACTAGAGTACTACCATTCCCTCCTCACACCAATTATCGTATGTATGATGTTCCTGAATGTCGATATAAGCATGGACTTGTTCAATGGCACTTGTCTCCGATGATTGAAAAAGAAATTGAGAGTGAAGATAAGAAGGCTGTGTATCGAGAAAACAGGATATTTTATTTCTCTAGCTATGCTGCTTCGACTGAAGAGCAAAATCAGTTTTTAAAACACTTGAGGCTGTTTATTACAGTCATAGAAGAAGGGTAGTGACGGGCAAATAGGCTTCGTTGGGAAGTCTGTTGGACAATTATCATTCTCGGAAGACTGTATATTAGCAATGCATGAATAACTCTATGTATGGGAAAGCACTCCCGCACTCATTATTACGGTTGATTTAAAACACCGAGCCCCCATATTCTTAAAATCCACCCACAACGCTACCTTGGCTATGCAAATCAAACGAGACTTTGACTACTACCACAACCTTCACAACGTCATTACCCACGCCCTGCTTCATTTGCTGTGTCAGGTATCCGCATCTTCCCGTTTTGTTCCAGTAACATCACGCAACGACATACTGATAAAGTAC
>NZ_JAHGAH010001639.1:0-432 GCF_030248475.1 Vibrio sp. D173a | reverse complement strand
CGTCATTCTTGGCATTGTAACTGTGTTGACAGCATTTACTCACTCCATCACATAGGACAACTATGCTCAGGAGCTTCGTAAATTTGTCGCCTTGTTACAACACCAATAATTTAGAGCAGTGATCAATTAATTGAACTTTGCTTAGTTTTTATAGCCCCAGTATCTACTGGGGTTATTTTTAGCTGGGATAAAATGCCGAGTGATACTGCTGGTCATTTTTATGCAGTGGCGCGCAACATCAAAGCGGATGGAGGTCCAGCCATCATATTGGTCTTTCATGTGTGCATCTCGCTGTATAGAATAGAGAAGTTCATAGATTTATAGGAATAAGCATGAGTGATTTTTCACTAAAGCAGTCGGGCGTACGTTGGTTATGGCTGGCTTTATTGGTCTTTCTTGCGGACATTGGCATCAAGCTGTTTGTGATGGACA
>NZ_JAHGAH010001638.1:0-720 GCF_030248475.1 Vibrio sp. D173a | reverse complement strand
ACAATCCTCTACAAAATAAATAAAAAGTGTTCGGCTCGATTACTCCAACCGATAAATTCTGTTTTCTACTCGGAAACCTGCGCTGTCGCTAAAGGAGTGATGTAAATGTATTTGTTGTCCTGTTACCGAGTGTTTAGAGGGGCTCAAACTAAAGTCGTCCGCTTTAGTGTTTTCACATGGATAAAATGGGTCTACCTGAGAGGTAGAGCACAAATAAGTGGGCAAGTTTATGACTCGCTCTCAATTTTTTTTGATATTTATCAAAATATTTTATTACCGAACATTATATAGAGCAAAAACGTGACCGCAACTAAAATCCTTACCTTCAATGAGGTTTCGCAGAAAAAATAGTTAACGTTTGCGTCAGTTGTATTCAGCGGCTCAATTCGTCAGGCAAAAAAAAGCAGCACTCGTCAAAGTACTGCTTTCTCGATCAACATTAAGTCAGGCGTTAGGCGTTCTTAAATGCTTTCATCGCCTGTAAATGCTGGGAAATCTTCTTGAACTTATGGGACTCTTTCTCATCCCAAATGATTTGGTAATAGTCTTCAAGTGCTTCAGCTGTTTTGCTGTTATCGTGGATCTCATCTTCACGAGATAGGACAACCAGACAGCGATCTTTGTTCTTCATGCGATATTGGCTGACACACTTTGTTGCAATATCTTCATACTCTTCAGGTCGGTCAATTCGCCCCATCATGTTCTTTTCAGGCGTTAGGT
>NZ_JAHGAH010001637.1:0-627 GCF_030248475.1 Vibrio sp. D173a | reverse complement strand
CGTTGTGAGCTTTCGTCATCTGTTTTGGGCTGATGCCGTGACATTTATTATCTCAGCGGTGTTGGTGTTACTGTGCTTTATCCCTTCAGACAAGGGGCAACAAGAACAGACGAGTAAGCTGTGCTGGAAAACCATTTTTAGCGGTATCACCGCCTATCTGGCGCACTCTTCTCTGCGTTCATTGTGGTATGCGTACTTAGCGGCAGCAGCGGCAAGTGCTATGGTGATAGTGAATACGGTTGTCTACGTGCACGACATTCTGCATGGTGGCGACAGTGAAACGGCATTAGCCATGCTGGCTGTTGGGATCGGCTCAATGTTGGCGGCGATATTCTTACCCAAGCTTCTAAATCGTTATAGTCCACAGCGTTATCACATCAGAGGACTGCTCCTAATATGGTTGGCGTTTTATGCCGGAACATGGCTCCCAGATTGGTTTGGCTTTATCGTTCTTTGTTTTTCTTTGGGTATCGGCATGTCTTGTATCCAGACCACTTCAGGCATTGTGATTAATGATGCCGCTGGGAGTGAAGATGCTGGACAATATTTCGCTGCGCACTTTTCGTTAACGCACTTTTGGTGGTTATTAACTTATCTAGCTGCTGGGCTGTCGGCTACTTATCTAGG
>NZ_JAHGAH010001636.1:0-564 GCF_030248475.1 Vibrio sp. D173a | reverse complement strand
TATTGGTATGACGAACAAGGCATCGATGCTCATGCCGTTGTCGATCGCTTTTGTGACGATGCGGTTGAGTATAAGGACGGTGAGTGGCTAACCAAGCTGGGTTCAATTCAGGGCTACGATGAAGTGGTGGTATTGGATGTAACGGCGAGCAAGGTACTGGCTGACAAGTATTTGGACATCGCTCAACAAGGTATCCACCTCATCTCAGCCAACAAAGTCGCGGGCTCTGCATCGAGTGATTACTACCATCAGGTACAAGACGCGTTCGCGAAGATCAGCCGCCATTGGTTGTACAACGCGACAGTAGGTGCAGGCTTACCGATCAATCATACTGTTCGCGACTTGCGGGAGAGTGGTGATGACATCATTGCGCTGTCAGGCATCTTCTCTGGCACTCTATCTTGGTTGTTCCAACAATTTGATGGCTCAGTACCATTTAGCGAGTTGGTGGACCTTGCGTGGCAGCAGGGCCTAACGGAGCCTGATCCTCGTGCTGACTTAGACGGCTCTGATGTGATGCGTAAGCTGGTTATTTTGGCGCGTGAGTCTGGTCTCGATATCGAG
>NZ_JAHGAH010001635.1:0-923 GCF_030248475.1 Vibrio sp. D173a | reverse complement strand
TGAATTGTGGTCTTTAGCTGCGGACAAGATAAGCCAAACTCTGTCGCATTAACGCTTCCCTCAAGAGGCGTAACGGAACTATGTGCAAAGCGCTCAGCAGCCGCAAAAGGGATCCCCTTGAAGGATTCGACCGAGCCCAACCCCTCTTCTCCATTGAGTCGATTAATCACGAGAGACTCGCGAAGCGCAGTAATGTCGACATAACCCAAGTCTAGATCAATGATCTGCGATGGATCCGGCTTCAATGGTTCAGGTTTTGTTGGTTGGCTGCCTGAACTATCACTACCGCAAGCGGCTAGTAGTAATGAGATGCTAATGGCAATGATTGAGCGATGCGTTGTCATGAGGTTGTCTACCTTGTTTGCTGGGTGAATTTGTTGACTCAAACAGGCGTGTCCTTGTGCGTCGTTCTTTCCTTTTGACTTGTTTGTGCTGGTCTGTGAGAAAATTATATGGCGATTAAAGCAACAAGAATAATCGCGTTTGTAGGATGAAACCCTCATCCTCATTGGTGACTCTTTACTGATAAAAAAACACACGCAACTTGGCGTGTGTCTTCATTTTCGATGTAAATAATGGGGGTTACATCCAAGTGATCATCTTCATTGGTGATAACGATTCACTTACATCACCGAATGCAGCAGGGCCATCAACAACGGTACCAACAATCGGTGCACCTTCATTTAGGTCAACTTTGTTTAGATCCACCCAGAATAGACCTGGCTGACGTGAAGACTCTAAGTAGTATGTTTTATTGCTGTGATCAGCCAGTGAGCGCCATAGCGTTGCTGAAATGTTTGGATGGTCTGGGTCTTCCATGCCTAGAGGAACACCAATTGAACGCATGATTGACATAGCTGCAGCGACCGCTGGTGCACCATCTTCAAACTTCGGTGTGCTCTCTAAGAAGTAATCAACTCGAA
>NZ_JAHGAH010001634.1:0-765 GCF_030248475.1 Vibrio sp. D173a | reverse complement strand
ATGATGATCAGGTTCTGTTTGAGTTTATTACGCTTGAGGGAGCACAGGCTGGCTTAAGCTGGATTACCATCTTGAAAAAGAGAGAGGGCTACCGCGCTGCGTTTAAAGGGTATGATTTAGAAACGCTGGCTGCGATGGATGAATCACATGTAGCCGGCATTATCGAACAATACGATGTAGTGAAGCACAAAGGGAAAATTGCCTCTGTGTTTGGCAATGCCCGTGCAGCGTTAGAGTTGCAGAAAGAGTTCGGCTCAATTTCCAATGCACTGTGGCAATTTGTCGACCATCAAGTCGTGATGAATCATTGGAAAGAGATGTCGGAAGTTCCGGCGTCAACCGAGCAGTCGAAGGCAATGAGCAAGTTTCTCAAGAAGCGCGGCTTTAAGTTTGTTGGAGAGACTATCTGTTATGCGTTTATGCAAGCTGTAGGCATGGTTAACGACCATTTGGTTGATTGCCCGAAAAGATAGCTACAGAGCTTTTTTGACACAAGACAGCGTTTCTTTGATATTAAGGTAGGGGGCATCACCAAACACAGCCTATTTAGTCTCTAGTGGAAAATGGACTAGTCTTTTCTATACTTTTCAATATTATATACGGCTGATGCGTAATATTTATAAAAGATTGTGAAAAGACAAAATTATCAAATATGTGAGGCCACCTATGATCCACTACGTAGGCAGTTTCACTTCAATGATGGTGAGGTTGAAACCCTTTGTCCACTTGAAGGAAAAGTCTTCCTTTTCTTATTACAGAACCTAG